>CAUASQ010000012.1 GCA_958431945.1 uncultured Collinsella sp.
AAAAATCTATGTGGCCAATGTGATACCGTTGAACCCGCATATCGATACCGCTCAGCCATTCGCCTCGCCCCCGTCGCACGCATCTTCATTCGGTCTGTCATTATTAATCTAACGATGCTTTGGGAAATGTAGGTGCTTCTAAATGTACTGTCGACTTCTTCTCAAACTAATCCTAAGAGACAGGGCCGTATGGATCTCTACGCTCGTTCTCGCTGCAGCCTTCTCCATCCCCATTGCGTTCAATTCACCCATCTACGGCCCCTTCTTTATGAAGCAGGGCATGCAGGGCTTTGTCGACGCATTCAATACGCGCGCGCCCCAGGCCAGCGGCACAGACCTATCGCCAGAGCAGCAAGCTGACGCGGAGCTTGCAAGATACGCGAACGCCGCCCTCGCCGCTCAAACCGACGCCGCCTTTCTCGATTCTGCCGAGAGCTACTACGCGCTCATGGGCGAAGGCTTCCAATCCGGGTCCATCGTGGGAGACCGAGAGACCAATGACGCGGCGCTCGCATATTGCCGCGCCCTGAGCAGCTCCGGCATCGCGGATATCCCGGCCTCCGCAAACGACCTGCCGTTCCTCTCCTTCCTGCCCTACGCCATTGCCCAGGCGCCGTCCTTCCTTCCCTTCATCCCCTTCCTTCTCTCGTCGATACTCGTGCTCGGCGCCACAAGGCCCGGGACCCTGGCGGCAAAGGCGCCCGTGCCCAAATTCCGGCGCCTTATCCAAACCGTGTTTTCGATAATCGCCGCGGGGGCCGCGATGCTCCTCGCCGGCCTCGCACCCGGGGGCATTTACGCCTTGGCCCTAAACGGCTTCGGGCAGATCGGGTACCCGATCGCCTTCTTCCATGACGGCGCGCTCACCACCACGACCGCGGGAGACGTCTTCACGACCATACTTCTCGCGCTGCTCGCGGGCGGAACCTTGATATCCGTTTGCTCCGCCGTCCTATCGACCGCAACGAGGCGCGTCCTCGCGGGCCCCCTTACCTCCGCGCTGCTTGTCGCGGCCCCGGCATTCCCGTTACTGTCCGATTCGGCACTGGGGCATAATGCCGTGCTCGGGCTCCTGCCACTGCCCGTATTCTCGCCTATCGAGGCAACGGGTTACGTAGGATGCTTCCCGACAGAATTCATTGGCTCCGGTTCAGGCAGCGCATCGATGCTTGCCGTGGCCCTGGCATACGTCGCGGTCCTTTTCGCGGTCGGCGCCGTTGCGACACGTTCCCCCAAACAGCCTGGACCCGCGAAAAAGCACCATGGGCTCGAGCTCCTGGACGCGAGCGTGGGATACGGAAGCACGACGATACTTTCGATCGGGTCGCTTTCCTTGGGCCCGGGAACGGCGGCGGGCCTCGTTGCTCCCAACGGCTCGGGGAAAACCACCCTTCTTGAAGCGCTGTCGGGCCAATTTCCCACCCGCATCCGCTCGGGAAGCCTGGCGGCAGACGGAATCTGCCAACGTCGATCAGCCGAATTTGCAGAACTCGTCTACCTGAGCTCTTCGGGCAGCGCGGATCTCTATCCCACGCTATCGGCCATCGAGCACCTTGCTTTCGTTAGGGAGGCGTGGAAATCGGCCGCCGACATCGACTCGCTCTGCGACTCCCTCGGAATCTCCCCATATCTCGACAAGCCGACCCGTAAACTCTCGACAGGAATGAAGCAGCAGGTAAAGCTTGCCATGGCGATAGCGACCGATTGCCCGTACCTCATCCTCGATGAACCGCTGAACGGCCTCGATCCGGGAAAACGGAAAACCTCCTGCGACGCGATGCGCAGCGAAGTGGCGCGGGGACGCAGCGTGCTCATTTCAAGCCATCTACTCGACGACCTGGCAGACCTTACCAACTCGTTCTACTTCATCGAAGCCGGCACGCTCGTGGAAAAGATCAAGTCGTCCTCGCAGACGCTCAAGCAGGAATACCTCGATACATACGAAGGAGGTGAATGACATGAAACTATTTGAACAGCTGAAGTCCAATGCGTCGCGCATGGCTGTCTACGCCATCCTCGTGGCAACGGCTTTATGCGGAATCGCGGCACCCGTCTATGCGCTCAACGGGGAGAAAGGCGATGTCGAACCCGCGTACATGGCTTCGACGGTTAAGGACCGGTACAAAGCCTTCTCTGGAGACACGTTTTACGTAGCAGAGTACGACACGACCTACCGTCAGCTTCGCTACAACAAGGGCTACGACTATCTAGGCGCAGAGGCAATCAGCTATACGTCGGGTTGGTACCGCTCCAACTATGGACACATAACCCAGTTCAAGTGTAACTACCGTGTGTACAACTAAAGCAACCGGCCGGGACGAGGGGTGACGCAAAAGCGTCGCCCCTCGTTTTTAACCATGTCAACTGAACCTAGTTCAGTTTGGTTGATTTCCGATCTCAGCCGAACACATTGAGCGGAAAGGCCGTTCCCGCAGTCAGTCGAACGTCCCCGGGGCCCTTCTCAGGCCCCGGGGACGGCATTTTCCCAGTTGAAGGAACGGTGGAGATGTGTTTCGATGGGTCAGATTCGTGTCGTTCCGAAAAGACCGTGAACCTTTTGTGGGACACGCGGCGCCGTGGTACCATAGCCGAGTTTGTTGTCTTGGTCGGAAACCAAGACGCCTTATGCGCTGATCGGTAACCAGCGCCTGACCAATAAGGAGTCCTACCATGAAGCAGGGTATCCATCCCCAGTATGTCGAGTGCACGGTGACGTGCTCTTGCGGCAACACCTTCAAGACGCATGCTACCGTGTCCGAGATGAAGGTCGAGCTTTGCAACGAGTGCCACCCGTTCTACACCGGCCAGCAGAAGTTCGTCGACACCGGTGGACGCGTCCAGCGCTTCGCCGACAAGTTCGGTGGCGCCGCTGCCGCCCAGCTCAAGAAGGCTGAGGAGGCCAAGGCTGCCAAGGCCGCCAAGGCTGCTGAGGCCGAGGCCGCTCGCAAGGCCGCCGCTGAGGCTAAGGCTGCCGAGAAGGCTAAGCGTGCCGCTAAGTTCGCCGAGGAGGCTGCCAAGCAGGCCGCCGAGGCTCCCGCAGAGGCTCCCGTCGAGGAGGCCGCTGCCGAGGCCGAGACCACCGAGGCTGCTGAGTAAATAGCTCGCCGCGGAATCACTCGCATTCATGGCATGAGGGCCGTGCATCCATTTGGGTGCGCGGCCCTTTTCTTTTTATTGGCGCAAGCTAACCTGTCCCCGTGGCACCAAATGGCAGAGAGACGGCGTTTGCTCAGATAAAACCTGCCAAAATAAACCTGTTCCATTGCGGCAGGTTGGTCATAGTTATTACGTGGCGGTCGAGGTCGACCGTATAGGCCGCGCCTTGTTTGGCTAAAGTACAATCATCTGTGTTTAACTCGCCCGCAGCTGCACGGCGTGGGCGATGGCCAAAAAGGAAAACCACATGGGATTCATGTCAAAGCTGCTGTCCTTTGGATCCGATAAGGACCTTAAGCGCTACTACAAGATCGTCGACCAGATCAACGGTCTTGAGCCCCAGTTTGAGAAGATGACCGAGGAGGAACTCCGCGGCCAGACCGATAAGTTCCGTGAGCGTTACGCCAACGGTGAGTCGCTCGACGACATGCTCCCCGAGGCCTTTGCCACCGTGCGCGAGGCTTCCAAGCGCACCATGGGTATGCGCCACTTTGACGTGCAGCTCATTGGCGCCATGGCACTGCATGAGGGCCACATCGCCGAGATGAAGACTGGCGAAGGCAAGACCCTCGTCTCCACGTTGGCCGGCTATCTCAACGCTATTGCCGGCAAGGGCGTGCACGTCGTTACTGTCAATGATTACCTTGCCAAGCGCGACTCCGAGTGGATGGGCCGCATCTACAAGTACCTGGGCATGACCGTCGGTCTGCTCCAGAACAACATGCCGCTCGAGCTCAAGCGCCCGGCCTACCAGGCCGACGTCACCTACGGCACCAACTCCGAGTTCGGCTTTGATTACCTGCGCGACAACATGGTTACCCGTCCCGAGCAGCGCGTGCAGCGCGGCCACAACTACGCCATCGTCGACGAGGTTGACTCCATCCTGATCGATGAGGCTCGCACCCCGCTGATCATCTCGGGCGCTGGCACCAAGTCCGCCAGTACCTACAAGGACTTCGCGCGCGCCGTGCGCGGCCTTGAGCGCGGCGAGGACGTGTCGCACGACATGCTTACCGCCACCGAGGACGTTGAACCCACGGGCGACTACGTCATGGACGAGGCCAAGCACACCATCGCTGCCACCGAGCGCGGTCTTAAGAAGATCGAGCGCCGCCTGGGTATCGATGACATCTATGCCGATCTCTCCGGCCAGCTGGTCAACCACCTGCAGCAGGCGCTGAAGGCCCAGTACATGTTCCACCGCGACAAGCAGTATGTGGTCACCAACGGCGAGGTCAAGATCGTCGACGAGTTCACCGGCCGCATTATGGAAGGCCGCCGTTACTCCGAGGGCCTGCACCAGGCCATCGAGGCCAAAGAGGGCGTGCTTGTACGCGAGGAGAACCAGACGCTGGCCACTATCACCTTGCAGAACTACTTCCGTCTGTATGACAAGCTCTCCGGCATGACCGGTACGGCACTCACCGAGGATGCCGAGTTCCGCGAGATCTACAAACTGCCCGTCGAGGTCATCCCCTCCAACAAACCCGTTCAGCGTGTTGACCACGAGGACCTGGTGTACCGTACCATTCAAGCCAAGTACAACGCCGTCGCCGACGATGTCGAGCAGCGTCACGCCAAGGGCCAGCCGGTCCTGGTGGGCACCGTCTCCATCGAGAGCTCCGAGAAGCTGTCGGCCGCCCTTACCAAGCGCGGCATCGCGCACGAGGTCCTCAACGCCAAGCACCATGAGCGCGAGGCTCATATCGTTGCCCAGGCCGGACGCTACGGCGCCGTGACCATCGCTACCAACATGGCCGGTCGTGGTACCGACATCCTGTTGGGCGGCAACCCCGACGAGCTGGTGCGCGAGCGCCTTGAGTACGAGGGCCTGACCATGGAGGACGTGACGCCCGAGCAGCTTGAGCAGTTTAACGCCGAGGCCAAGGAGACCTGCAAGGCCGAGCGCGAGCGCGTGCTTGCCGCCGGCGGCCTGACCGTTATCGGCACCGAGCGCCACGAGTCCCGTCGTATCGACAACCAGCTGCGCGGCCGCTCCGGCCGTCAGGGCGATCCGGGCGAGACCCAGTTCTACCTGTCGCTCGAGGACGACCTCATGCGCCTGTTCGGCGGCGACAAGATGGACCGCGTCTCCAAGATGATGGTCACGGCCGACATGGGCGACGACATGCCCATCCAGCACAAGATCATCTCCAAGGCCGTCGAGAGCGCCCAGCACAAGGTCGAGAGCATCAACTTCTCCATGCGCAAGAGCGTCCTTGAGTACGACGACGTCATGAACAAGCAGCGCCAGGTCATCTACGCTGAGCGCAATAAGATTCTGGACGGCAAGGACCTGACCGACCACATCACCGAGGTCATGCACGACACCGTGTACCGCTGCGTTCAGGAGTTCTGCACCAAGGACAGTCACGATGGCGAGCGCGACCTGGAGGGCCTGCGCAAGTGGGTTGTGGAGCTCACCGGCCACATCGATACGCCGAAGTTCCCCGACGAGGATTATGAGGCTCTGGCTGCCGATGTCCTGGCTTACGTAGAGAAGTGCTACAACATGAAGGCCGAGCGCTTGGGCGAGGACCTGATGCGCGAGCTCAACACCCAGGTCATGCTGCGCGTCATCGATACCCGCTGGATGAACTACCTGCAGGAGATGGACTATCTCAAGACCGGCATCGGCCTGCGCGGCTTTGGCCAGCGCGACCCGCTGGTCGAGTACAAGACCGAGGCCTACGGCGCGTTCCAGATCCTCGTCGACACCATGTACGAGGATTACCTGCGCACGGTTCTGCGCATCGAGATCAAGGCTGCCCCGCGTGCCGTGGAGCACAAGGAGGAGCCTGCGCTCGAGGGTGCGCACTTCTCCGGTCCTGCCGAGGTCGATGGTGACAACGGCGACTCGGTGCTGCGCAAGCAGGCGCAGGTGCAGGCGCGCACGGCTGTCCAGGGTGGTCCGGCTGCCGTCAACAACGGTGGCAAGGTGACCACCTATCGCAAGTCCGAGAGCGACGATCCGTACGTCAACGTGGGCCGCAACGACCCGTGCCCCTGCGGTAGCGGCAAGAAGTTTAAGTACTGCCACGGCAGGAATCGTTAATGGCTGAGGCTTTAGAGGTAACGCCCGCCGAGCTGGACGCGTTTGCGGACCGGCTCGGCGAGGTCGAGTCGTATCTCCACTTGGACGAAAAGCGCACGCGTGTGACCGAGCTCGAGGCCAAAAGCGTGGCCCCCGGCTTTTGGGATGACGCCGACGCCGCCCGTGCCACCATGGAGGAAATCGCGCGCACCAAGGAAGATATCGCTGCCGTGGACAACGCGCGCGGCGAGCTTTCCGATGCCCGCGCCGCGCTGGAGCTTGTCGAGGAGATGGGGGATGACCCCGACGCCGTCGCCCTTCGCGAGGAGGCTACAGCCACGGCTGAGCGCCTGGCCCGTGCCATCGATGAGCTTGAGCTTTCGAGCTGGTTTACCGGTGAGTTCGATCACGGCGATGCCATCGTGACTATCAAGCCCGGACAGGGTGGTCTGGAGGCCCAGGACTGGACCTTCATGCTCTTTAAGATGTACATGAAGTACTGCCAGCGTCGCGGCTGGAAGGTCACCATCAACGACTGTCCCGCGGCCGAGGTCATCGGCATCGACCGCGCGACCTTTACCGTCGAGGGCAAGGACGCATTTGGCATGCTGCGCGCCGAGGCCGGCGTCCACCGCTTGGTTCGCATTAGCCCCACCGACGACAAGAAGCGCCGCCAGACCACGTTTGCCGGCGTCGAGGTCATCCCCGTGCTACCCGATGATATCGACATCGAGATCAGTCCCGACGACATCCGCGTGGACGTATACCACGCGAGCGGCCCGGGCGGTCAGGGCGTCAACACCACCGACTCCGCCGTGCGCGTGACGCATTTCCCCAGCGGCATTGTGGTCACCTGCCAAAACGAGCGCAGCCAGATCCAGAACAAGGCCGCGTGCATGCAGATCCTCAAGGCTCGCCTGTACGAGATTGAGCTCGAGAAGCGTGCCGAGGCGCTCGATGAGATTCGCGGACCCAAGACCACGATTGGTTTTGGCAACCAGATCCGCAGCTACGTGCTCTACCCGTACCAGATGGTCAAGGACCTACGCACGGGCGTGGAGACCAGCAATGTCGAGGCCGTTCTTGACGATGGCGACCTGGACCCGTTTGTTATTGGCTACCATCGCTGGGCCACCGGCAACGCCGATGCAGAAGGCTCGGAGGTCTAAAACATCGGGCGGCTTCAAACCGATGCCAAGCCCAACGGTTGGACGGGTTTGTATCCAGAATAAACCCTGCGCAGGGGTGGTTTTTGTCCGGCGAATCGGTAGAATCGAATACAAGAAGAAGTTCAAAGCGCATCCGTTTGGGTGCGCTTTTTTGAGGGAGGCAGCATGGCATATCGTCTGGACATCAAGCGCATTCTTTCGATGAACTTCTTTCACGACCTGCCCCAGATCATGTTGGGGTGTGCCTTGGCCGCCATCGCGACCGACCTGTTTTTGATTCCCAATGGTCTTGCCGCCGGTGGCGTTACGGGCCTTGCCACCATTATCCAGGCGGTCGGCGCGGCGCGAGGCGTGTCGCTTCCCGTCGGTATCCAGACCATCGTGATGAACGCCTTGCTGCTGCTGGTCGTTATGCGCGAGGGCGGCATGTTCTACGTGGTGCAGACCGCGACGGGCTTTGTGCTGCTGGGCTTCTTTACCGATCTGTTCGCCCCGTTTGTAGCACCTCTGGCGGATGCGGACCTGATGCTTCCCGCCATGTGGGGCGGCATTATTACGGGCATCGGTTACGGCATGGTGTTGCGTGCCGGCGCCAACACCGGCGGCTCGGACACGATTGGCCAAATCATTTCGCGTAACACCTCGCTGCCGGTGGGCTCGACCGTCATGGCAATCGACGTTGCCGTGTGTGCGCTGTCGGCTCCGGTCTTTTCAATCGAAAACGCACTATATGCAGGCCTTTCGATGGTCATTAGCGGCTATGTGATCGATGCCGTGGTCGATGGCGGCAACAAACGCCGTATGGTACTCATCATCTCGGATAAGTTCCCTGATATCGCTGCCGATATCATGTATGGCCTGGGTCGTGGTTGTACCAAGTTTAAGGCGACTGGCATGTATTCGGGTGCCGAGAAGCCGGTGATTATGGTCATCGTGAGCCGTCGAGAGCTCAATACCCTCAAGACGATCGTGCGCGAGCGCGATCCTCACGCCATTGTGACGGTCGCTGACGTTACGGAAGCCTTCGGCGAGGGATTCAAGGACATTAGCGCGTAGGGTCGACTGCGTTCCATCCAAAAGACGTTCACATTGATAAACCGTTTCATCAGCGGTTCTGCCTGCTAAATTGTTCAAATAATGATAAAAACTCTGGTAAAGCCATCAGTTTCCAGCATAATGAATGACGTACGTGCATTGCGGCTGTGTTGGGATTACCTTCGGTGCCGTGCGCATTTTGTCTAATGAGGATGAAAGGAAGGCACAATGAGCGACGAAGAGCTCAAAAAGGTTGCCAACGAGGTAAGGAAGGGCATCGTCACCGGCGTGCACGCTGCCAAGTCCGGCCATCCGGGCGGTTCGCTCGGCGCTGCCGACATCATGACCTATCTGTACTTTGAGGAAATGAACGTCGACCCGGCCGATCCCCGCAAGGCCGATCGCGACCGTTTTGTGCTCTCCAAGGGCCATTGCGCGCCTGGTCTGTACGCCGTGCTCGCCGAGCGCGGATTCTTCCCCAAGGAGGATCTCGAGACGCTGCGCCACATCGGCAGCCATCTGCAGGGTCACCCCAACATGAACGACACCCCGGGCGTTGACATGTCCACCGGTTCGCTCGGCCAGGGCATCTCCGCCGCCGTGGGTATGGCCGTTGCCGCCAAGCACTGGGGCGATACTTACCGCACGTACGCCCTGCTGGGCGATGGCGAGAGCGAGGAGGGCCAGGTCTGGGAGGCCGCCATGTTTGCCGGCAACCAGCAGCTCGATAACCTCTGCGTGATCGTCGACCACAACGGCCTGCAGATCGACGGCCCCGTCGAGGAGGTCAACGACCCCATGCCGCTCGCCGACAAGTTCCGCGCGTTCAAGTTCCACGTGGTGGAGCTCGCCGACGGCAACGACTTCGACCAGATCCGCGCCGCCTTTGCCGAGGCTCGCGCCACCAAGGGGCAGCCGACCGCCATTATCGCCGAGACCCTGAAGGGCAAGGGCGTGTCCTTTATGGAGAACCAGGTTGGTTGGCACGGCAAGGCCCCCAACGATGAACAGTTTGAGCAGGCCATGGCAGAGCTCACGGCCGCCGGAGAGGAGCTCTAGGATGGCAGACGTCAAAAAAATCGCCACGCGCGTAAGCTACGGCGAGGCCCTCGTCGAGCTCGCCAACGAGCACGATGACTTTGTGGTCCTCGACGCCGACCTGGCCGCCGCCACGCAGACCGGCAAGTTCAAGGCCGCCTGCCCCGACCGCTTCTTCGACGTGGGTATCGCCGAGAGCAACCTGATGGGCGTCGCCGCCGGTATCGCGACCACCGGCCGCGTTGCCTTCGCGAGCACCTTTGCCATGTTCGCAGCCGGCCGCGCTTTTGAGCAGGTCCGTAACTCCATCGGCTACCCGCACCTCAACGTTAAGATTGGTGCCACGCACGCCGGTATCTCGGTGGGCGAGGATGGTGCCACGCACCAGTGCTGCGAGGATATCGCCCTCATGCGCGTCATCCCCGGCATGACTGTGATCGTTCCTGCCGACGACGTCGAGGCCCGCGCCGTGACGCGCGCCGCCTACGAGTGCGACGGTCCGGTGTACATGCGCTTCGCTCGTTTGGCCTCGCCGGTTATCAACGACCCCGAGACCTACAACTTCGAGTTGGGTAAGGGCATTGTCATGCGCGAGGGCGCCGACGTCACCATCATCGCCTGCGGCCTGATGGTCGGCGAGGCTCTCGAGGCCGCCGAGCAGCTCGCTGCCGAGGGCATCGACGCCGAGGTCATCAACATGCACACCATCAAGCCCATCGATGCCGACCTGATCGTCAAGAGCGCCACCAAGACCGGCCACGTCGTGACCGTCGAGGAGCATTCTGTAATCGGTGGCCTGGGCAGCGCCGTTGCCGACGTCCTGTGCGAGCAGTGCCCGTCGCCCCTCAAGAAGATCGGCGTCAACGACACCTTTGGCGAGTCCGGCCCGGGTGCCGAGCTCTTGCACAAGTATGGCCTGGACGCCGCCAACATCGTGGCGACCACCAAGGAGTTCTTGGCATAAGGCAAGGCGGATCTCAAGGACTGCTTCGCCAGAACTATAAAACTGTTTCGCCAGTACTATGGAAACCCGGCAGGGGCGCTCTCTTGGAGAGCGCCCCTGTTTCAGTTGCGGTGAAATAGGGACTGTTTTGCCAGCTTAAAGGCTCAACAGTCCCTATTTCACCGCAACTCATGAAGACGCCCCTCAAGCACGGTTCCATCAGGGAAAAGGGCACATATCGACAAAGTGCAATTCAGACCCTTCCAACTTTGTATATGCAGCACTCCAAGATAAACGCGGCGACCCCTTAGTTACCGCAGGCCGGGCACAGGGCTACTCTCCAAATCTTTCCGCAGGACGGAGGAGCCCCCGCCGCGCGAAGCGCGCAGCGGGGGCTCCGACATGTCCGAGGACGATTTGGAGAGTAGCCCTGCGCCCGGCCGACGGGATCCCTAAGCACGCCATGCTTCTTATGTGCAGTAAAGCTAATGCTGCTAAAATACAAAGCGCTCATGTAGTTTAAACGCACGACGATAAGGAGCACCAGTGGGTAACCACTTCCGTACCTCCGGTGCGGGCGATGATGCCCCCAAGACGCAGGCAGGCGTCCAGGGCAGTCGTTTCGCCACTCCGGATTCAGAGGGCCAGCCTGTTGCTCAGGCCCCCGCTCAGCCGGCAGATCAGGCACAGCCGGCATCCGATCCCTTTGCCTACAATCCCACCAGCGATGTTGCGCTTTCCGGCGCGGCGGGTTTTGAGTCCGTTCAGGCCGTGACCGCTCGCGTGGAGCAGCCTCAGACTGGTGCCGCCACGCCGCAGCCTACCATGGCCGGCATTCCCGACCCCTTGGCCCCTGCGACGCCGGCTCCTCAGCCTGCGCAGTCCGGTCTCTTTGCCGCTATTCCCGACCCCACGCAGCCTGCTGCCCCGGTGGTCGAGAGCGATCAGGCCGCCGAGGTCGCAAGCCTCGATAACGCGCTCAACAACCCCGATTTTACGTCGGTGTTTGCGCCCATCGATCCGCAGGCCAGCCGCAAGAAGATGGCCAAGCAGGCCGGTGTCGAGCCCGTCATCCTTATGGAGCATGTCACCAAGATCTATCCGGCACAGCCCAACAAGCCCGCACTCGACGACATCAACATCGAGATCTATCCGGGCGAGTTCGTCTTCCTGGTCGGTCACTCCGGTTCGGGTAAGACCACGCTGCTGTCGACGCTCAACCGCGACGTCAAGCCGACGAGCGGCCGCATCCTGGTTGCCGGTCAGGACCTCATGAAGATCAAGAACCGCAAGGTTCCGTTCCTGCGCCGCCAGATTGGCGCCGTGTTCCAGGACTTTAAGCTTCTGCCGCAAAAGACCGCCTACGAAAACGTGGCGTTTGCCCTGCAGTGCATCGGCAAGCCCAAGGGCGTCATTCGCAGCCAGGTGCCCGAGGTGCTGCGTCTGGTTGGTCTGGCCGATCAGATGGACTCGCTGCCCGACCAGCTTTCCGGTGGCGAGCAGCAGCGCGTTGCCGTCGCCCGTGCTATGGTCAACCGTCCGCCGCTGCTGATCTGCGACGAGCCCACGGGCAACCTCGACCCGGCTATCTCGCTGGGCATCATGAAGCTGCTCGAGCGTATTAACCGCACCGGCACCACCGTGATCGTCGCCACGCACGACCGCGAGATGGTCGATAGCATGCACCGTCGCGTGATCGCCCTCGAGGGCGGCCACGTTATTCGCGACCAGGAGAGGGGAGGTTACGGCAACTATGGCACCAACTAACGTGGGCTACTCCTTCAAAGAGGCAATCAGCCACTTCTTCCGTAACTGGACTACCTCGCTCGGCGCCGTCATCACGATCTTCCTTTCGCTGTTTATCATCGGCCTGTTCATCATGGGCTCTGCGATGCTGAACTCCGTGATCGGCACCGTCGAGGATCAGGTTGTCATCAACGCGTTCATTAGCGATGACGCCGATCAGGCTGATGTTCAGGCTTTTGAGGCCGAGCTTAAGACGTGGAATAACGTCAAGTCCGTGACCTATAAGGACAAGGACGACGCGCTGGCCGAGTATACGAGCAAGATGTCGGGCAACGCCGACGCCACCATGAGCGCGCTCGATGGCCAGAACCCGCTGCCGGCTTCCTTCGCTATTGAGATGGACGATCCGTCCAAGGTCGAGAGCACGGCAAAGAAGCTCAAGAAGGATGCCGATTTCCAGAAGATCGCGGATGACGGCGACGTCAACGCGAGCGTGCTGTACGGCCAGGAGGAAGTGAGCCGCCTGTTCCAGGTGACCAACTACATCCGCATCGCCGCCGTGGTGCTCGTTGGCCTGCTGACTTTTATCGCGTTCATCTTTATCAACAACACGATTCGCCTGTCCATTACGGCGCGTCGTCGTGAGATTGCGATTATGCGTCTGGTCGGCGCCAGCAACGGCTTCATTCGCGGCCCGTTTATCACCGAGGGCGTGCTGCAGGCCATTTTGGGCTCGCTGCTTTCCATCGGCGTTCTGGAGCTGCTGCGCAATCTGATGATTCCGCGTCTGCAGGAGAGCATCGGCTGGATGTCGTTTGCCCTGCCGATGCAGTACTACCTGGTGACCTATGCTGCGCTGATTCTGGTCGGCGTGATTATCGGTCTCTTTGGTTCTGCCATTGCCATGCGCCGCTACCTGCGCGTGTAGGCATGCCTGGAATTCATCCCTTCCAACGGGTCGTCTCTTATGGGGCGGCCCGTTTTTTGATCCCTAGGGGACGGCAGGAAAGCGAATCATTTGGGTAGACTCTTTGGAGTTCGCAATCGATAGTTGGGAGGCGCCATGGGGCGCAATAACAAGCATAAGCGTGGAGCTCGCAATAAGCGCGGGCCGGTGCGCAGCGAACGCCGTCCGAGCCTGACCGGGCGCGTGCAGCTCCATGAGCACAGTGCCTATGTCATAACCGAGAATGGCGACTACAAGGTCATGGGCCGTGGCAAGCGCGAGATTATGGATGGCGATACCGTTGCCGTGAGCATTAAGAACAGCCCGCACGGTGAGCGGCGCGCCGTGATCGAAGGCGTGGTTGAGCGCGCAGCCATAAGCGTGGTGGGTACGTACCAGACCGCCGGTCCGCTCGGTGTGATCGAGCCGCTCGATTCGCGTCTGAAGGCTGACTTCTTCATTCTGCCTGAGGATACCTCGGCGGATCGTCTGGGCGTTCACCCGGGTGATGTTGTTGTCGCGCGCATTTTGACCTACCCGACGCGCCTGGAATCGGGCGCTGTGACGATCGAACGCCGCATTGGCGGAGATGACGCGCCCGATTTGGGCGTTCAATATGTGATGGCGCGCTACGGCTATACCGATAGCTATCCCGAGGCCGCGCTGGACGAGGCCGAGGAGCTTTCGCTCGATGTGTCCGCGGCGCTTAAGGACCCGCTCCGCCGCGATCTGCGCGACCGCTTTGTCATCACGATCGACCCTGTCGACGCGCGCGACTTTGACGATGCCATTTCGCTGGAGCGTACGCCCGAGGGTGGCTACAAGCTGGGTGTGCATATCGCCGACGTTTCACACTATGTGGCTTGGGACGGGCATATCGATCTTGAGGCTCGCCATCGCACGACATCGGTGTATCTGGCCGATCGCGTGCTTCCCATGCTGCCCGAACGCCTGTCCTGTGACCTGTGCTCGCTTCGCCCTGACGAGGACCGTCTTGCGTTTACCGTTGACATTGAGCTCGATGCGCAGGGTCGTGTGCGGCATTACGATCCGTACCCCAGCGTGATTCGCTCGCGTGTGCGTATGGACTATGACGGCGCCGAGGCGCTGCTGGTGCGTGCCGGCGCGGTTGAGTATTCGGTGCTGGAGGGTGCGGCCGAGGATGTTGCGGCTGCCGAGATCTCGCGCGAGGAAGCGCTTGAGCGCGGTCTTGCGTGCGAGGAGACCGCCCGCGGCTACAACATCGACCTCGGCGATTTCCTTGTCTCCGCTAACGAACTCGCCGAACTTCGCCGTCGTATTCGTCGCGCCCGCGGCTCAGTCGATTTTGACACAGCCGAGATTCGCGCTCTATTGGATGAGGACGGAGTGCCCGTGCAGATTGTGGCGCGTGAGCGTTCGTGTGCCACGTCGCTTATCGAGGAAGCCATGCTGCTCGCCAACGAGTGCGTTGCAGAGTGGCTGGCAGACCGTGATATCGAGGCCTGCTATCGTGTGCATGAGGATCCGAGCCCCGATAGCCTGCACGGTGCTGCCGTTGCGCTGGCGCAGCTAGGCATCATCGACGATCGCCGTGCTGCCGGTATTGCCCTGGGGAGCCCCGATGAGCTGCAGGCTGCAGTTGATGCTGCCGCCGGTACGGCCAACGCACCGCTCGTCAACACGCTGCTTCTGCGCAGCATGCAGCGCGCGCTGTACAAGCCGCGCAACGAGGGCCACTTTGCGCTCGCCGCGCCGTGCTACTGTCACTTTACGAGTCCCATCCGTCGCTACCCCGATCTGGTGGTGCACCGCGTACTCAAGCTGCAGTTGGCCTATGAGCAGCTGGGCGGCAAGGACGCCCTGGTCCGTACGCCGCGCCTGATCGGCAAGGGGCGCGAGTCACTGCCGCGCATTCTGCCGCAGATCTGCCGCGCATGCAGCGATGCCGAGCGCGCGGCAGATGCCGCCAGCCATGCGACGCAAAAGATCAAGATTGCCCAGTACTATGAGGACCGTCTGGGCGAGCGCTATGCCGGAACCGTCTCGTGGGTTAGCAGCATGGGCCTCTTTGTGCGCTTGGACCTAACGCAGGTCGAAGGCTTGGTTTCGATCAAGAGTCTGGGCAACGAGTGGTTCGAGTTCGACGAGGACGCGCTAACGCTCACGGGTGCCGACACGGGCACCCGTTACGAGCTGGGGCAGCGCGTGATCATCGAGGTCTCGCGCGTCAATACCACGCGTGGGCACTTGGACTTCAAGCTTATCCATTAGCCAAATCCCGACTGATGGTGGGGGAGCGGAGGGCGGCCTTTCGGGACCGCCCTCCGCATTTGAATCGTGGCTACCTTGCCGTCTGCTCGGCCGCCCGCTTACCTGCTATTTGAGAGGTAAAACCTACCAAAATAAACCTGTCCCTTTTTGGCAGGTTTACAAGAAAGCGGGGATGAGATGGCGACGGTGTACGGTTATGCGCGGGTGAGTTCGCGCGATCAGAACCTTAATCGGCAGCTGGATGCGCTGGGCGCCTATGGCGTGGGCTCGGCGAATATTTATGCCGACCATGCGAGCGGCAAGGACTTCGATCGACCGCGTTATCGCGAGCTGCTGCACGTCCTGGGAGACGGGGACGTACTGGTGGTGCTTTCTATCGACCGACTTGGTCGTAATTACTCCGAGATTCTTGAGGAATGGCGACGCATTACCAAGGAGCTCGGGGTTGCCATTGTGGTGTTGGACATGCCATTGCTTGACACGCGCGTCAGGGCCAGCGGCGCGCCGGATGTGACCAACACCCTGATTGCCGATATTGTGCTGCAACTGCTGAGCTACGTGGCGCAGGTGGAGCGCGAGAATATCCATCGGCGCCAGGCGGAGGGAATTGCAGCGGCGCGGGCGCGAGGGGTCCGTTTCGGTCGACCTCGCAAGCCGTGCCCTCCTCAGTTTGAGCTGGTGCGCGATAGCTATGAGGCGGGCGATATTACCCGCAGCCAGGCAGCAAAGTGCCTGGGCGTGTGCGTGGGGACGTTCGATCGCTGGATGCGCGAGGCGGGGTAGGGGTTTGCGTCGCTTTGTCGCTTCCTGTTGCGATTCAACTTTTGATACGGTGACGATGTCATTTGGGGCTACACTCGCTGATATTCAAAAAAAGGAGGTTGGCCCTTGGCGCGCGTAAAACAAATAATCGGATGGACCGCGATCGTTCTGTTCGCTGCAACGCTGGTGGGCATCTGGGTGCTGACGGAGCAAAATGCGGTGGAGACGTCGTTGCTGAGCGAGTCCACCGCGCGTGTGGTGGAGGGTCAGGCTACGGGCGTTCAGGCTGCCGATGCCACGGGTGAAGCCCAGACGGAGAACGGAATGACCGGGGGCACCGATTCGGCTGCCTCGAATATCCGGTCTGGCCGACTTGCTTCCATTCGCATGTGGGTGGGCACGAACGTCCGTCGCGTTGCCCATACCGTAGAGTTTTTCTTCGTCGGATTGTTCGCCTCGGTGGTCGTGGTTTGCTTTTCCAGGCGTCCGTGGAGCGTATGCTCCCGTTGCGTGCCCGTATTGCTCTTTTGCGCCGCCTGCTCCGTTGGCGATCAGGTACATAAGATCTTTGTTCCCGGCAGGCATTTCGACGTTATCGATTTAGGATTCGATGCTGCGGGCTATGTCACCGCCATGCTGTTGGTATTGCTGGCAGCGGCGTTGGTGCGGCATGCGACTCGGCCGATCGGCGCCCATGCGAGGCGCTAGCCGGTAACAAACCCGTTTCTGATAATGCGACCTTGTTGAATTATTTTGTGTCGCGCGTATTTCCGAACGGTCGGATTTGAGGGGCGAGCGGTAGAACGCTCGCCCTTTGTGCGCCACGATGCGGCACAATGTACCGCAAAAGCTGTTTGTATCCGGTACGAATCGTTCGTTGGTCTTTAATTCTTCTCAACGGAGGTGTTTGAGATGGCAAACGGATTGCTTTTGCGGCTTCGCGAGCGTGAGCTCAGCGCGAGCCCGGCGGAACGCAATGTCATCGCATATGTAAGCGCTCATCCGCACGAGGTGGTCGGGCTGTCCGTCCGCGGTCTTGCCGATGTCACGTTCTCCTCGCCCTCGAGCATTTTGCGCTTTTGCAAGCGTTTGGGTTTTGCGGGCTACAAGGAGTTCCAGCGCGAACTGATTGCCGAGCTGGCGCTCTTAGGTGACAAGAAAGACGTAGCCCTCGAGGACATCTCCATGGATGACAGCGTCGAACGTATCGTGGGGAAGGTGATGAAAAGCAACGTGCGTACGATCGAGGCGACGGCGCGAACGCTCGATTACACCGTCTTGGAGCGATGCGCGGCCTATCTTAAGCGGGCACGCGCGGTCAATCTGTTCGGTATTGGTGCCTCTCGTTTGGTCGCGCACGACCTGGCGCAAAAGCTCATGCGTGTCGACAAAGAGTGCCATCTGTACGACGACTGGCATGATCAGCTCTTATGTGCCAAGAACATGCATGAGGGCGATATGGCAATCGCCTTTAGCTACTCGGGCTTGACGCAAGAGGTGCTGGACTGCACCGCCGAGGCTCAACGTCACAACTGTCCCGTTGTGGCCGTTACCAAAGTAGATGGATCATCCAAGCTTGCCACCATGGCCGATGCCGTGCTCGGCGTCGCTGCGAGTGAACCCTTGGTCCGCAGCGGTGCCATGGCTTCGCGTATGGCCCAGCTTATGGTTGTCGATGCCCTGTACGCTGCTTACGTTGCCAGTGACTACGAACGGGCGACGCATGTCATTAAGCAAAACTACATCGAGAAACAGGAAAGATGAGGTGAATGAAATGCTCGATTTAACAAAATTCACGACCGAACAGCGTAATCAAAGGTCAATGGACCTCGATACGATGACATCGCTGCAAATCGTCACGACGATGAACGATGAGGATCTCCGTGCCGTCCAGTCGGTCACGAAAGTGTTGCCACAGGTTGCCACGGCAATCAACTGGGCTGCCGAGGCGCTTGAGCGCGGCGGTCGCGTCTTTTACATGGGCGCGGGCACTAGTGGTCGTTTGGGCGTGCTTGACGCTTCGGAGTGCCCGCCTACGTTTGGCGTATCGCCCGATCTGGTCGTCGGGCTCATTGCTGGGGGCGAGACGGCGTTTATCAAGGCTGTCGAAGGTGCCGAAGACAGCGAGGAGCTTGGCGCGAGCGACCTGCGGGAGCGTGGACTCTCGGACAAGGATCTTGTCGTTGGCCTGGCGGCAAGCGGTCGTACTCCCTATGTGGTGGGCGGCCTTGTGTACGCCAAGGCAACTGGGTGCAAGACCATTGCAATTGCCTGTAACCAAGGGTCGAAGATCGGGGAGAGCGCAGATCTTGCCATTGAGCCCGTGCCCGGTCCCGAGGTGCTGACCGGCTCAACGAGGCTCAAGGCGGGAACGGTCCAGAAGCTCATTCTCAACATGATTTCGACCGGTGCCATGGTCAAGATTGGCAAGGTGTACCAAAACCTGATGGTCGATGTGCAGCAGACGAACGAGAAGTTGGTGGTGCGCGGCCAGAACATCGTGATGGAAGCGACCGACTGCACGCGCGAGCGCGCTGTTCAGGCGCTTGCGGATGCCGGCGGCCACGTAAAAACCGCTATTGTCTCGGTGCTGTTGGACTGCGATGCCGAGCAGGCTGCGGTAGCTCTTGAACGGGCGCACGGCCATGTCCGTACTGCGGTGAGTGGCCATGAGAAGAGCAATGCCGATGTCCAATAGGTGCACGGCGTGAGCTGATATGACATCTAGACGAGATACCCAATACAAGGAGGAGTTATGACGAACAAAGAGCTGGCTCAAAAGCTGCTGGACCTTTTGGGCGGTAAAGGCAACGTGCTCGCAAACGCGGCGTGCATGACGCGCCTGCGCGTGACCGTCAAAGACACGGGCAACGTCGACGCGGAGGGTATTAAGGCGCTCGACGGCGTGATGGGCCTGGTCGAGGACGACACGATGCAGATCGTGCTGGGTCCGGGCAAGGTGAATAAGGTGCTCGAGGAGTTCTCCAAGCTCACCGGCCTTGCGAAAGGCGTTGCTGACGAGAGCGTGGTTGACGCTGCGGCCACAAACAAGGCCGCGCAGAAGGCCAAGTACGAGTCTAAGCCGGTTCAGGCCTTCCTCAAGAAGATTTCCAATGTCTTCGTCGCCCTGCTTCCCGGCATCATTGCGGCTGGCCTCATCAACGGTATCTGCAACGTCATTAACGTCTCGACGGCAGGCGCGCTTGCAGGCGAGTGGTGGTACCAGGGCATTCGTTCCATGGGCTGGGCCCTGTTTGCCTATCTGCCCATTTTGGTGGGCTATAACGCGGCACGTGAGTTTGGTGGCTCCGCTGCGCTGGGCGGCATCGCCGGCATGATGTGTATCGCCAACAGTGCCATGCCCCTGCTTGCGCCTGGCGCGGCTGATCCTGCCACTGCCATTCTGCTGCCGCTCACCAATGCGCAGTACAACCCCGCAGCGGGCGGCATGATCGCGGCTCTCATCGCTGGCGCATTTTTTGCCTGGATGGAGCGTCAGATTCGCAAGATTATGCCCAACGCACTCGACACGTTCTTGTCCCCGCTGCTGGTGCTCATCATCGGCGCCTTTGCTCTGATGCTCGTCATCCAGCCGGTTGGCGCATGGCTGACGACTGCCATCTTTAGCGTTTTGACCTTTATCTTCGAGAAGCTGGGCGTCCTGGGCGGCTATATCCTGTCGGCAGGCTTCTTGCCGCTGGTGTCCGTCGGCCTGCATCAAGCGCTCACGCCGATCCACGCTATGCTCAACGATCCCGACGGCGCTACCAAGGGTATCAATTACCTGCTTCCCATCCTTATGATGGCTGGCGGCGGCCAGGTCGGTGCCGGTTTGGCGCTGTACTTTAAGACCAAGAACGCCAAGCTCAAGAAGTACGTCGCAGAGTCCATTCCCGTTGGAATCCTGGGTGTGGGCGAGCCTCTGATGTATGCTGTTACGCTGCCGCTCGTTCGTCCGTTTGTGACGGCCTGCCTGGGTGCCGGATTTGGCGGCGCGCTCGCGGCGCTGCTTCACATCGGCACGGTTTCTCAGGGCGTTTCCGGTCTGTTTGGCCTGCTGATCGTCGTTCCCGGCCAGCAGCTCGGCTACGTTGCCGCTATGCTGCTTGCCTATGCCGCCGGCTTTGTCCTGACGTGGTTCTTTGGCGTCGACGAGCAGAAGATCAACGAGTTCTTTGGCGAGTAGTTTGATATCGCGAGCCGTGTTGCTCGGGGCTCGCGGCGCGCGGCAGATTTCTTGATGCTATGGTTGTGCCGGCGGGGCTAACTGCTCCGCCGGCCTTTTTTAAAGGAGCGTTGAAGCGTGAAAACGGGTATTTCGATTTATCTTTCCAGCCCTCTGCAGGATATTGAGCGGACGATTGAGCGTGGTGCCGAGGCGGGTGCGCGCTATGCGTTTACCTCACTGCATATTCCCGAGGATGGGGGAGCGGCGTATGCAGATAAAGTCCGTCATGTGCTGTCGCTGCTTTCCGCCCGCGGCATTGCGCTCATTGCCGATGTGGGGCCGCGTACGTGCGATTTGCTCGGGCTTGAGCGTATCGAGGACCTGCGCGATCTGGGGTTGGAATACCTTCGTTTGGACTATGGCTTTAGCGCCCAGCGGGTCGCGGAGCTGTCCGGTGTATTTCGCATTGTGGTCAATGCATCGACGGTGAGTTCTGATGAAATCGCATCGTGGCGTGAGGCCGGTGCCGATGTGACTCGTTTTGCCGCCTGCCACAATTTTTACCCCAAGCCTTATACCGGTTTAGCTCTTGAAGATGTTGCTCGGACGAATCTCCGTCTTGCGGCGCTTGGATTCGAAATCATGGCTTTTGTGCCGGGTGATGCTAACGTTCGCGGGCCGGTATTCGAGGGACTGCCGACGGTCGAGGCGCAGCGCGGTCGCGCGTCAAAGGTTGCTCTCAATATGCTTGAGCTTGCACATGGCGCCGATTGCGACATTGTGTTGGTCGGCGACCCCGATCTATCCGATGCGGGCTGGGCGCAGTTTGCTCAAGTTTCCGCCGGACACGTGGACCTGCAATGCGAGCTTGAGCCCGGTTATGCCTATGTGCGCGGGCAGATTCATCACGACCGGCCCGACTCGAGTGTCCTCATCTTTAGGTCTCAGGAGTCACGTACGAAGCTTAAGCCGGATTCCGTTCCGACGGATGCCGGAGCCGGCCTGCCGCGAAAGGCGGGGTCGATCGCTGTGAGCAATAGCGGATATGGGCGCTACGAAGGCGAGCTTGAGATTGCGCGGATCGATCTTCCCGGTGACGAGCGCATGAACGTTGCGGGCCATATCACGCCCGAGGCAATGGAGCTGCTGCCGTTCATCAAACGCGGATTCGGGGTACGGTTCGTTTAGCGTGTGACCCGCGGGCTACAATTGGCCCATCATACGAAGGCGCCTCGTGTGGCGTGTGCCTGCGTTGGCCGATCTATATTCGGAGGATTCCCATGACCGTACTGTTTGTTGAATATCCCAAGTGCTCGACCTGTAAGAAGGCCAAGGCATGGCTGGACGAACATGGGGTAGAGTATATCGATCGCGATATCGTTTTGGACAATCCCACGGCTGATGAGCTTGCGACCTGGATTGCTCGTTCGGGGCTGCCGGTGCGGCGCTTCTTTAATTCGTCGGGCATGAAATATCGAGAGCTGGGCCTGAAGGCGCGTCTGGATGCGGGCATGACGGATCGGGAGTGCTACGAGCTGCTGGCGACCGACGGCATGCTGGTCAAGCGTCCGCTGCTGGTGGGCGACGACTTTGCGATTCCCGGCTTTAGGGAATCGGCTTGGGCCGAGGCGTTGCTGTAGCGGTTGCGGAAAGTGCGACCCGGAATTCGCTTCCAGAATGGGATGCACTTTCCCAAAGTGGCCGGTTGCGGAAAGCACGTCCCATTCTGAGCTTCGATTGCGGGACACGGTTTCCGGTTGAGGGCTCGACGGGAAAGTAGGGACCAGTTTGAGCTTGAAATCTGGGACGCACTTTCCGCCGGCGGGCCTGCCCCAGTCAGTCCGCCAGCTGTGCCCATTCGTGCGGATCGTAAACCTTTACGTGTTTGTTGGGCTTGCCGCTCCAGTACTCCTCGTCCATAAAGGGCAGATATGCCTGAACGCCGGGGCAGATAAAGGGGATTCGCTGCTGTTGCAGTCGCTCGCGCTGGCGCTGCTCCAGGTGCGCCTCGGATATGACAGTCGGCATACCGGACAGCTCGACGAGGCTTGCCTGGATTCGCTTAAGGTCGGGGAGTCCCGCGTGCCATGACATCCGCATGATCAAAAAGGATGCACGGCGGTATTTTGCCTGCATCACCGTGATGGCGGGGCGCAGTGTGGGATGGATTTTGTCCCGTT
>CAUASQ010000013.1 GCA_958431945.1 uncultured Collinsella sp.
CCTTGCTGCCATCGTCAGAGAGATTGAGGTGAATATTGCGAGAGCATACACCCTGCGGCTTGTAATCAAACGAAATCATGCGATCCCCTCTCAGAATGTTATTCGAGACGACTATTATCCCCGTCTTTCCCTAAATGCAACGAGGCGCTTTGCCGGCAACACACATTACCAGCAAAGCGCCCTAAAAAGCTAACGTTATGCCCGAACCTACTCGAAGCTCAGCTGCTCCAGACGATCAAAGACCGTGTCGATACGGGTGAGGAAGTCCCACGGATCAAAGATCTCGTCGAGCTTCTCCTGGCTGACGGTGCAGCGCGGGTCGGCCTCGAGACGTTCCTTAAAGGTGGGACCGGAGACACAATCCTGTACCTCATGCCAGGTTGCCATGGCGTTCTCCTGCACAATGGCGTACGCGTCCTCGCGGGTGATGCCCGTATCGACGAGGGCCAGCAGCACCTTGGAGGAGAAGATGAGACCACGGGTCTTGTTGAGGTTGGCCATCATGCGGGCAGGGTACAGCTGCAGGCCGTCGATAACGCGGATGAGGCACTGGAACATGTGGTCGAGGGCGATGAAGCTGTCGGCCTGGGCGACACGCTCGGCAGAGGAGTGCGAAATGTCACGCTCGTGCCACAGGGCGACGTTATCGAAGGCAACCTGGGCGTTGGACTTCACGACGCGCGACAGACCGCAGACCTTCTCCATGGTGATCGGGTTGCGCTTGTGCGGCATGGCGGAGCTGCCCTTTTGACCCTTGCGGAACGGCTCCTCGGCCTCGAGCGTATCGGTCTTCTGCAGATTGCGAACCTCGGTAGCGATGCGCTCGCAGGTGGCCGCGGTGGTGGCGAGAACGCCGGCGAGATAGGCGTGATGGTCGCGGCTGATAACCTGCGTGGACAGCGGGTCATGAACCAGACCCAGGTGCTCGCAGACATACTCCTCGACAAACGGTTCGATGGAGCTGTACGTGCCAACAGCGCCCGAGATGGCACCGAAGGCAACATTCTTGCGGGCGTCCTCAAGACGATCCAGATCGCGCTTGAGTTCCCAGGCCCAAGAGCCGAACTTCATGCCGAAGGTCATCGGCTCGGCGTGGATGCCATGAGTGCGGCCGGCACAGAGCGTGTTGCGCTCCTCAAAGGCGCGACGCTTGCAAATCTCGCCGAGCTTCTTGACGTCCTCGATGATCAGGTCGCAGGCCTGGGTGAGCTGGTAGCACAGAGCCGTGTCGCCCAGATCGGAGCTGGTCATGCCATAGTGAACCCAGCGGCTGGGCTTGGGGTCGCCCTCGGGAACATCGGCGTCGATGTACTCCTTCATGTTGGTCAGGAAGGCGATGACGTCGTGGCGCGTGACCTCCTCGATCTCGTCGACCTTTGCCTTCTCAAAGTTGGCATGGTCGCGAATCCACTGGGCTTCGTCTTTAGAAATGCCGATCTTGCCGAGCTCCGCCTGGGCCTCACAGGCCAGGACCTCGATCTCCTGCCAAATGGCGTACTTGTTCTCGAGGGAGAAGATGTGTCCCATCTCCGGGCGGGTATAGCGATCGATCATAGCGGCTCCTTTTTGGTTATTGGCACGTTGGTCGTAACCCAACCATTGTACCGTGCGCAGGTGCAAGTATGGGCAGCAGGCATTAACCTAACATTTTGGAATTGGAGCGGGCAACGGGACGTCCGCGTATTTGCTTCGCAAATCCGTACCGGCTGCGGTCGATCTCCTCGGATTCACGGAGACGATGGGGAAGACTTTGTTGAATTGGCCGCCCCAAAGTCTCCCGCGCTCGATGGAGCGGGCAACGGGACGTCCGCGTATTTGCTTCGCAAATCCGTACCGGCTTCAGGCGCCTGCCGGCGCCTTCGCCTGCTCACTACAAACGCTTCGCGTTTGTTTTACGCTCGCACCCTGGCGGGTTCGAGTCCCGGCGCTTTATTGAAAAAAGCACGGCACCGGAACGGTGTCGTGCTTTTACTTTTTCTGGAGCGGGCAACGGGACTCGAACCCGCGAGTGTCAGCTTGGGAAGCTGATGCCTTACCACTTGGCGATGCCCGCTTGTGTGTTGGCTAGTATAACGCGGTTGTCTTGTTCGATACAAGGGTGGCGATGCTTGTTTTAGCTGTGGAGATTCGTTTGAAAATCGCATCAATTGTGGAGACGAGGACCTTTGGCCTCCTGTTCTCCTTATCTTCTACCTGCGCTTTTGCCTGATTGTTGTATTTGAGCTCAATTTGTCAGGAATTGGGCAAGCTTTTGGTCAGGCTCCGGTACTTACCCGCATGAACCTCGGGGGTAGCCTCATCCTACGCGTCGCAACCTCCCCATGCGGCGCACGAGGGATAAGGAGCAGCCATGTCCAACGCACCCACGCACTCTGTCCACAGCGCAATCGCAACAGGTCCGCTGCTCCTGCTCCTCTTCCTGCTTTTCGGCTGTCTGGCACCGGGAGCCGCATTTGCCGTCGATGGCTACGACCAGCTCGGCTTCCGCACTATTAGCGATGATTGTGGGCCCTTCTTCATCGGCAAGTATGAAGCTCAAGACGCCTCGATTGCCTACTGCATGAACCAGGAGCGCCCCGGCCCCACCAAGCCGGGCGGCCCATGGCTCAACTTTGATCAAGGCTGGGTGTGGCTCGACGACGAGTTCGCGGCAATCGTTTGTCACGGATATCCTACCGCCACGTCGTTTGGCGGTTACCATCTTTCACCCGATCGCGCCCGCGCTGCCACCCAGCTTGCCGTATGGATGCTCAACGGCACTACCCATGTCGACGGCACCTACTCCTACACGACCGCTCAGGGCAAAACCAAGAGCGGGCACTTTACCGCCGACAATGAAGTCGTGGCGGCTGCGCGGTGGCTCCACGACAGCGCAAAATCAGGAAGCATCAAAGCCGCTCCGCACCGCGCGCGGCGCTATATAGGAACCGTATCGGGCGGCAGCAAACGTCAAGACATGCTCTATGTACTGCCGGCGGTCTCTGTTTCCTTCCAAAAGCAGTCTGCAAACGCTGCCATTACCAGCGGAAACAATACTTATCAGTTTGACGGGGCAACATTCGATGTTTTTGAGAGCGCCAGCGGCGCGCGTGTCGGCACCGTCCAGATGGACAGCAACGGTCGAGCGCAGGCAACACTCCTACCCAACACGGCATACTACCTAGTTGAGACAACAGCGCCAGCTGGTTATATCCCCCTGCACGATCGCATTGCCTTTACCACGACGAATAACGGCGGATACGTCACCATTGATGAACAACCCGGCACCATTACCTTGCGCATTGTAAAGCTCGACGCCGCAACGAATGCAGGCCCCCAAGTTGGAGCTTCGCTCGCAGGAGCAGAATTCGTGTGCGTATCGCAATCAACCCCTGGATGGACACAAACTCTCAGGACCGATGAAAGCGGTCGAGCTACCCTCACCGATGTCCCCCTGGGAACCTTTACCATCTATGAATCGAAGGCGCCCGAGGGCTATTTGCACTCCGGTGACAGTTGGTCTTACACCGTTGGAGCCGACCAACTCGGCGATTCAGGCGTGGTCGAGATCGAATCTCGCGTTTCCAATATCCCCATTGCGTTTGACCTTGAGATTTCCAAATTCAAGGACTACGGCAATAGCGATCAATCCGGCCTGGAGCAGCCGGCAGGAGATGTTGTCTTTGAGGTTGTCAGTAACAGCTCTCAGCAGGTTGTTGGCACACTGACTACAAACATCTATGGCTTTGCCTCCACCAAAGACCAGCCCGAAGCATGGTTCGGCACAGGCAAGCGACCAGCCGGTGTCCACGGAGCCGTCCCATACGACCGCGCCGGCTACACGGTTCGTGAGGTTCCGGAAACCGTCCCCGAGGGTTTTAAACGTGCGGGGGAATGGACCGTCGAGGCCAATCAGATTTCCGACGGCGCCGAGCTTCAATATATCGTGGACAACCACGCTCTGTCGACGCATCTCCAGATTGTAAAACGCGATGCCCAAACAGGCGCCTCTGTTCCCCTAGCCGGATTCACCTTCCAACTCCTCGACAGCAATCACAAACCTGTCTCACAAACATGCTGGTATCCAGCACATAACGTAATGGACACCTTTACGACTGACGCGACCGGCACCGTCACACTGCCCGAATCGCTCGTGCCGGGCACCTATTATGTACGCGAAACCTCGGCCAAAGAGCCCTATCTTGTCGGCGGAGAGATCGAGGTAAACATACCCGCCGATATAAACCTAACGCCCGTTGCAATCGTCTCGTATTATGACCACGCCGCGACCGGAAACATCAGGATCGTTAAAACCGATGCCGTAGACGGCAGCAGCCTCGCGGGCGCCATCTTTGAGATCCGTGCCTCAGGTGATATCGTGCGCCCCGACGGTAGCATTGCCGCGCTCGACGGCGAGGCTGTCGCTACCGTCACGACGGATGAAACTGGAGAAGCACGCGCGGACGACCTCCCGCTGGGATCTGGCACCGCACGCTACGAGGTTGTCGAGACTCAAGCGCCGACCGGCTTCTTGCTCGACCGGACGCATCATATCGTCGACCTTACCTATGCCGACCAGAAAACACCCGTTGTGGAAGCACGGCTTAACGTATCCGACGATTACACCAAGGTTGATATCTCCAAGGTCGATGCAAGCGGAGAGCAGGAAGTGAAAGGCGCACAGCTCACCTTATATGGTCCCGATAAAACCGAAATAGACTCCTGGACCTCATCCGACAAGCCGCACCGCATCGAACATCTTGCACCCGGCACCTACTCGTTGCGCGAAACGATGTCTCCGCGGACCCATGACCTTGCCGAGGAGATAACGTTTGAAATAAAGGATACGGGAGAAGTCCAATCCGTCGCGATGAAGGATGCGCCCATCGAGATCAAAGGAC
The DNA here is from genome assembly GCA_958431945.1 of uncultured Collinsella sp. Taxonomy (GTDB): domain Bacteria; phylum Actinomycetota; class Coriobacteriia; order Coriobacteriales; family Coriobacteriaceae; genus Collinsella. Next base: position 4,881 of record CAUASQ010000013.1, read on the forward strand.
AGGTCGACAAGCGTCAGGAACTTGTCCAACCTATCGGGAAGGGTCTGTTGGCTAACGGCGATGGAAAAAACCGCGCCGCGATGCAAACCAATACGGATGGGCTTTTCTCCTATACCATCGATGCTCGAAACGATTCCGCTACTTGGGTTGATGAGTTTACGATTACCGATGATCTTGAGTGCGCCAAAGACGGCACGGCGAGATTCGTCTCAATCGAAACCCCCGTCGCCATCGGCGACCTCAACGGTCTGTGCAACGTGTGGTATCGCACGACGCCGTTGGACTCGACAGACGTCGATGAGCCGGCAAACGCGACGCTTGACGATGGGCACGAAAATCCTTGGCTTGAGTCCGACGAAGTAAAAGAGAGTCTGGGTGAAGATTGCCGCCTCGTCGATTACGACGGCTGGCACCTCTGGAAGGCGGATGTCTCGACCACGGAATCCGCCACACTCGAGGCGAAAGAACTCGACCTTGCATCCAATACCGTCGTGACGGGCATTCGCATTGAATACGGTGCGGTAGCCGCCGACTTTACGACTCGAAGCGATACGGATTCTTGGACCCGTGATGATCTCAAAGATGAGCACGACGACCTTGACGATGCCAAAGCAATCCTTGGCACAGATGCTCGGGGCGCAGTCGTGCACATGCAGGCAACGTCGGCTTACACACCCCAAACTGCACTCACCAACAGCGCACGCGTCGATCTTTGCCGCAACGGCGGCGGCGATAAACTTGAGTCACATGACGAGGACAGTGTCATTCAACGCTGTACCCTACCGCAGGACCTACCGGCAACAGGATCAGCTCCCATCGCCGCTTGCATCACCGCGCTCCTGACCTCGGGTGCCGCTGCCCTATGGTTCGCTCGCCTTAGGTCAATCCCAAAGAAGCGCTAGCACGATGAAAAAGCGGACGAGCCAGTCCCCCGGCTCGCCCGCTTTCAATCATTTAAATCGCCGCATCTACTCTGCAGACGAAGATCCACCATCAACGATTGCTTGCTCGGACTCAGGAATCCCATCGGCACCCGTGCTCTGTTCTTGCTCCACCTCTTCGCTGATTGCGGAGGCGGGGGTCGAGCCCTTCGCGCCCACGATGTAGGCAGCTCCAAGCCCTAACGCAATGGCAATCAAGGTCAAAATCACGTAGACAGGCCAATGGCGCTTAATATACGAAAACACGTTGACTCCTTAGAGCTCCGTCTACGAACGGCGGATAACCTCGGTCACGACCTCGGATACCGTGGCAATGTTCGTCGGGTTGACATTGTGGGGCAGGTCGTCCTCGGTACGAGCGCAAGCCAGACGCGTGCCGTCCACGCCGGCGATGGTGAGGGCTCGGCGGCTCGCCTCGAGCGCGGCGTAGGCATCGGTCTTGGCATAGGGCATCTCGAGCGCGCCACAATCGACATGGAACGACTTGCACACCTTGCTGACCAGGTTCATGATGCGGCGATCGCCCTTGAGCAGCTGCTGTTCGCCCTCAACCGTCACCACCGAAAGCCTACCGGCGCCGACGGATTCAAGATTGATGAAGAAGACGCCGCGGAGCTTATCGCGATGCGAAGCCAAGAAGGCCTTCATACCGGAGCCATCACAATCCGAGGCGCCCGTTGCCACAAACCAGATATCGTGACCGAGCAGCTCATCGTCGCCCATAGAGGCGACAGCCGAGAGCATATCTTCGGAAGAAGCGCCGTCGGAAGACGTAGCGCCGCCCTTCCAGCCATCGTTATCGTCCTCGAAATTATCCCACGAACCGATGCCGCGACCGGACTTCTTGGCATCGTAATCGTCTTCGACGCCCAGCCAGTCACTCATGCTGTCCTGTTCGTTTTTCTTTTTACGACCGAACAGGCCGCCCAGGCCGCGCTTGCGAGACTTAGGTGCCGCAGGGGCGGGAGCCGAAATGGTCTCGATCGGCTGTGCGCCCGACGCAACGGGCATAGGAGGCGCAACGGGTGCCGATGTGGGTTCGGGACCCTGAGCGGTAGCAAAGGGGTCGTTGACCTGTGCGGAGGGATCGGGAAGGTCGAACAGCGACGTGCGAGACGCAACGTTTGTCTGCTTCATCGACGGCAGCGACGGATCGGGAACCGAAGCCAGCGGAGACGAGGAGGGTGCAGGCGACGGTGCCGACGCCGGATCGGGAACATTCATCTGCGGACGCGGCGATGCTTGGGAGGAAATCTGGGCCATAAGGGAATCGACCGTTTCGTCCTGAGTGGGAGCGACATCGGCAACCGTGGCACCGGAACCACTCGGGATCGGCATGGTGAAAATCTGCGTGGAGTAAGGCCTCGACCCATCTGTCTCGGGAGCCTCGGAAACCGCAGGCACTTCCTCCTGCTCGACCTCGGTCGAATCACCTTGATCGGCTGCCGCGTATTGCTCTTCGTCACAGTTGACCTCGACGGGCTCGTGCCCGGCGACATCTTGGATTTCGGCAGCATCAATAGGCTCGTCATCGTCTGCCGCGTCGCCCTGCTCATCGGAAACAGGAAGGGGCTCGGCAATCGCGGTGCCTTGCTTTTCAAACGTTATCGTGGAATCGAACAGCGCGGCATCAAACGACATGGTGCTATCGACGTGCTGCTGAGCCTCAAAGGACGTTGTAGCTTCGGCGGCGTCGACAGGCACGGACTGCATAGCCTCGTTCTGCTCGAACTCTTGCGCCGCGCGCTCACGTGCCGCCTCGGCTGCCTGCTGCTGAGCGATAGCCTCCTGCTCGGCAGCCTCGCGTGCGGCAGCGCGCTTCCCCTCGAAATCGTCGACAAATTTCCTGCCCTTTGCAAGCGCACCCTTAAAGAAGTTGGAAGCGCTGGCGCCAATCGAAGAGAACGCGGATGCAATATCGGCATGGGGCGTTGCCGCGGGAATCTCGGCCGAGAAATCAGTATCGCTCTCGTAAGACACGCGCCTCGGCTGTTCAGCGTAATCGTCGTCAGGCTCGTCCGTAACGTCTTGCGCCGGCGCGGCGGGAGCCAAAATGTCCAGTCCTGCCGCGGGATCGATCGCGGACACCGCCTCGGGCTCGGCAACGGCAGCGGCAACCGCGGCAGACTCATCATCCACGGCGACAACGGGCGCAGATGCAGTCACGACGGGGGCAGGCTCGGGCTCAAACGTCGGCTCCTCGCCTTCCTCGTAATCGAGCGTGCAGGACTCGGGAAGCATTCCGAGCGCACGGATGGCATCCGAACCAAAGCGGATGTTGCCGGCGGCATTGCGATAGAGCCTGGGCTCGGGCTCGGCCGCGACAGGCTCCTCCGCCGGCTCGGCAGTGGGAACCTCGTCATTGAACTCTTCGGCCTGTACAGCCTGATTCTGATCCTCGGGCACGATGGCGCCAATCAGCGTCTCGTCGGCAGACGCACCCTCAAAGCCCTCGATCTGCTCGTCGAAAGCCTCGCCCTGTTCGGGCTCGGTCTGAGCGTCGGGAGCAATCGGCTGACCGAACTCGTCCTCGGCGTAGGTAGGCTCTTCATACTCGATGGTGTTGCCGTAGTCGTTTTGCTGTTGGGCCGCGGCATACTCCGCTGCTGCGCGCGCCATCTCCTCGGCACGACGCTTCTGCTCCCCAAAATAGGTATCGAACGGAACATCGTCGGGAAACTCGTTTTCGCCCTGGAAGGGAGCAACGTTGTCCATAACGCCGAGCATAGCGGCGACAGAAGACTTGTTGCACACTGCGCCGGACGTATAGGGAAGCACAAAACGGTTAGAAATGATGTTTGCCGCGTTGGCGAGCGCAACGAGGGAAGCGAGGATCGCGACAATCCACAGCAGAACCTTGAGCGCGCCGGGGAGCGGCAGGATACGCAAGATGGCAACGGCAGCAGGGGCAACCGTGGCAACGGGCAACAGCTTGGCGATGAGCGCACGATACGAAGCATAGGGCTCGCGGGCGAGCAGCTCAGCACGGGGAGAGTCGTAGTGTGCGACAACGACCACCGGGCGGTTGCGCGGAGACGCGAGCGGGCCCGAGGCCTTGTGGTAGGCGATGACATTTTGGCTCACGCCCGTCTTGCCCAGGCGCGAAACCACGGGATGGCCCGTGCGCTCGAGCACGTAAAGAACGGCACCGACAATGGCCAGCAAGGTGCCGACCAAGCCGATGCCGCCGCCGATGCCCATCAGCAGGGCGCCGGCAAACGCAAGAATACCGGTAACGGCAAATGCCAACCTGCTGGGCGCCGGGGCATTGAACTCCTGAACCTCGGGATCAAAGCCGTGGTTGCGGAAGATCTGAGCAATATCCTCGGCAGCCAAGCGCTCTTCTTCGCTGCATGCCGGCGTAATGCCGGTGTTCTGCAGCAGGTGGTTAATATAGTTCTGGGTGTTCGCCATGTGCGCTCCACATCCATAATCCGACAAATAGGCCCAATGCATGCACATTAGAACCGTATATAGTCGAAAGTATACCCCGAGCGAGCGCAAACGACCGAATTCGGGCCATCTTAACGCCCCGAGCGGACAAGGATATAGCCTAATCTCCATATCGGACTAAAATCATGGCAGCAAACCACCTTCTCATGCGAGGACTCTATGACGGCAAGCAACGCGACCGCGACAATTAAAAAGGGGAATTCGGAGCCCAGTTTCGATAAAACGGCCCAGCGCATCCTCAATCTTTTCTTTGTGCTCAACAGCTCCCCCGAACCGCTGACGACCGAGCAGATCGTCTTGGATTCTGACCTGGGATATGGCTCGGGCAACATCGACTCGGATAAGCGCAAGTTTCGGCGCGATCGTGACAAACTGCTCGAGCGTGGCATCTTAATCAAGGAGGTTCGCCCCGCCGGTGCGCAGGAGACCGAGGAAAGCTCGTGGACAATCGACCGCGAGCACACGTTTGCGGCAGGTGGCCTCATCACCGCAGACGACGCCGACATCCTACTCAACGCTATCGACCAGACAATAGCGGCCGGCTCATCCACTTTTGCCGCGCCGCTTGCCGATATTCGTTCCAAGATTGCCTACCTCACCGGCAGGACGACGGCGGACGAAGCACCGATCCGCCGCTCTCCCACCGTCGATGCGGTATGGAGCGCCTTTGCCGAGCGATGCGCGCTGCGATTTTTATATCAGAACGGACGCGGTGAGCAGAAAGAGCGTACCGTCTGCGTCTACGGCATGTTCGAGCGCGAGGGCGTTGCGTACTTCTGCGGCCTCGACAATGCCACCGACGACATCAGGACATTCCGCTGCGACCGTATCGTTCGCGCTTGGCGTCCTTCGAAGGCCTACGCCATCCCTGCAGACTTCAATCTCAACGACTACCTGTTCTTTGAATTCGATTTTGCCGACCGCCCGCCCGTTGCGGCTACGTTCTCGTTCGCCCCGCAGACGCAGATCGATATGATCAACGGCCTCACGCGCGGGCGAGGTGAGCTCGCACACACCGATTCGGGATGGACTTGGACCGTTGACGTGCGCGATCTTGAAGCCGCCGCCTCATTTTGCATGGCCCACGCCATGGACGGCATGAGGCCCATGGCCCCCAAATCGCTCAAGCAGGCGTGGAACCACCTCATTGAAAGGACGGTGCACGAGCATGCCCGTGCGTAAACTCACCAGCGAGCAGAGGCTCTCGCGCGCCATCGACATCATGGAGGCCCTCTACGCCGCCGGCGAGAGCGGCATGACACGAACCGAGATTTGCAGTCGCTTTGACATCACGGGGGCGTCGCTCGACGAGATTCTCGAGATCGTCTCGACGCTCGCGGACCGAGAATCGGGCGCGCGTATCATCTGCGAATGCCACAGCGAGCGCGTGGTCCTCACCGGTGACGCCGGGCGTGTACTACCGCTGCGCCTGAGTGCCGCCGAGGGCGCTGTGCTCAACCACGAACTTGAATCGTTGGGGATCGAGCCCCAGGCGGCGGCTCGAATTCGACATGCTCTTCTACCCGAAGAGCTCGGCTATAACCAGCACGTCTTTGACACCGTCAACCACGGGTCGCACTGGCAGCAGCTGAGCTGCGCCATTCAGGACGGCGTTCGCTGTCGTATCTCGTATCGCTCGATGGACGATGCGCGGCCACGCGAGCGTCTGGTCGACCCCTTGCGCATTACAGCAAACGGCGACCAAACATATCTGTTTGCCTGGGACATCGCGGTCGATGAGCAGCGCACCTATCGCATGGATAAAATCGAGGGACTCGCCTTGACGGAAGACTCCGTCGTGCCTCACGCACCGGACGTTGCATCCCTCCACGATTCCCTTGCCCGGACGCAGCGTAGCGCAAAGCTCTTGATGCCATTCGATATGGCGGAGCATCTGGACTGGGCCGGCATCACCCTAATCGAGCGCAGCGGGACAGACATGGCAACGGTAACCGTACATTACGGCTCCGAGCGTTGGCTGCTGAGCCAGATAATCGCAGCGGGCGGAGCCATCCGCATCTTGGATGACCCCGCCCTGTCAAAGCGTCTGTGCGATATGGCAAAAGCCCTCGTCTGTCCGCTTTAGCGCCGCCGCTCGTGGCGTGCACGCCACAGCTGTAGATAGTGTCCGATCTGCGCCGATTCGATGCGCTGGTAGGAGCTCGTGGGCAGCGACGTTAAGAACTTCTTGCCATAGCCCTTCGTCACCAGGCGAGGATCCGCCAAGATCAGCACACCGCTATCGGTCGACGAGCGAATCAAACGCCCCGCGGCCTGCTTAACCTCGAGCACCGCCTCGGGCAGCGAATAGCGCGCCCATGCGCGGTCTTCGCGCAGGTTGCGCTCGCACGAGAGCGGGTCCGTGGGGCTCGAGAACGGCAACTTGGGAATGATGACGCAGCGCAGCGTCTCGCCGCTGGCATCAAACCCCTCCCAGAAGGCCTTGAGCGCAAAAAGCGACGAGGTCGGTTCGTTGATAAACCGGTCGCGCAGGCGACGAGGAGATGAGTTGCGCTGCTGGCAGTTGAGCTCCAGACCCGCACGGGCCATCTTGGGCTCAACGCGGGCGTATAGGTCCTCCATGTCGCGCCGATTGGTGAACAACGTGAGCACCGATCCGCCCATGGCAAGATGGGCGTCGACCAGTACGCGCTCGAGCGCCGTAAGATAGCTCTCACGATCGCGCGGATCGGGGATATCGCCCGCAACGACTACAGCCATGTTCGAATCGAAGTCGTAGCTCGAATCCAAGTGCAGCGATGACGACGTTGAAGCACCGATGCGATCAAGGCCGACCGCATGGTTAAAGTGCTCAAAGCTTTTGGACACCGTCATGGTCGCCGAGGCAAAGATAGCCGTGTGAACCTCGGGTAGCCACTCGGTTGCCAAAGCCTCGCCAATGTCGATGCGCTCTGCGGTCATTGACTCTCCGCCGGCACGCAGCCTGCGATTGACCTGCAGCGAATACACGTAGTGTTCATCGGTACCATCAATGATGAGTTTTAGGTTCTCGGCCAGCTCGTGCAGGCGGCGCGAGATATCACCCAGGTCGACAACAACCTCTGGCTTGTCGGCGGCGACGGCCTGCACCAGCGCGTCGACGCTCTTGTCAGCTTGTTCCAATGCGTCGATGCCAGTGTAGGCCGACTGTAAGAAATCATGCCAGTCGTCAGATTCGCGCAGCTCGGGGCCAATCCATAGATTGGCATTGTCATAGCCCCCACGGGCACGGCGACCGAGCTCGCGAACGCCATCGAACACGCCGGCGATCGCCATGCTCGCGCGCGCAACCGTCGACGTCGCCTTGGCAGTAAGGCCCAGATAGAGCGTAGAGCCCTCGGAGGTTGCCAAATCACGGGAAACCTGGCTTAGCGCGCCGGTGCTCGAGCCACCCAGACGCTCAAACAGAACGCGTGATTCGTCCGCCGACACCACACGCGCCCACTGACGGCGCGCCTCGCGCTCGATGGAATGGGCCTCGTCGATTACCCAATGACGAATCGGCGGCAAAATCCTGCCCTCGGCCGCGACGTTGCGGAACAGCAGGGAATGGTTGGTGACCACCACATCGGCATGCGCCGCACGACGGCGAGCGCCGTGGACCAAACATTTATCAGGGAAAAACGGGCAGAGGCGACGAGCACACTCGCGCGAGGCCGTCGTAAAGTCGGGACGGTTGACGCTGCGCCACCGAATGCCGAGCGAGTCGAGGTCGCCATCGGCTGATTGGCAGACGTACGCCATAATGACCGCGACCGCCGTGAGCGTGTCCGCCGGATCGCGCTTGGTGGTAATCTCGACCTGGCCGCGGCTCATGCGCTCAAGCTTGCGCAGGCACGGATAGTGGTCATACCCCTTGAGAGCGCAAAATGACAGACCACCGTCCAGTTGCTCGGCAAGTTTTGGCAGCTCATGGTACATGAGCTGGTCGGCAAGATTGTTCGATTTGGTCGCAATACCAACCGTGATGTTGTTACGGCGTGCTGCCTCGGCAAAAGGCACCAGATAGGCCATCGATTTGCCGACGCCTGTGCCTGCCTCAATTACTCGATGAGTGCCCGTGACCAGCGCATCGCGGACCTCGAGCGCCATCGCGATCTGCTCATCGCGCGGCTCGTAGGTGGGATACATGCGATTGACCAGGCCGCCCGGGGCATAGTCCGCCTCGATTTCCTCGCGGCTCGGCATCTTAAGGACCGGTAGCTCGTCCGCATCAACGCGATCATCGGCCCGATCGGCCTTGAGAACGTCGGCGCGGGCGGCGATGAGAGAGAAGATGGAACCGGGGTTCTGTCCCGCCAAGAAGAAGAAGATGGGACGATAGGACCAGGGTACGTCGGGGTACATGTCGGCCAGGCGCGCCATCAAGCCCTGAGGCAAGTCGGTGAGCGCCACGAGTAACACGCGCCACACACCACACAAGGCGTCGACATCGGCGTTGGCGCGATGCGACACCGAGTCGCAGCCAAACAGGTCGGCCATGAAAGACAGCTTATGCGAGGCCAGGCGCGGAAGCGCGATGCGTGACAGTGCCAACGAATCGATCCAGATGTCACTGACGTTGACGCCGCCCTTGACCGACTCGATAAACGAGCGGTCGAAGGTGGCGTTATGTGCGATCACCGGGCAGCCGCCGACAAAATCGGCGAGAGCGGCGACAGCCTCAACGGCCGACGGGGCATCTGCCACATCGGCGTTTGTAATGCTCGTGAGCTCGGTAATCTCGGCGGGAATCAGCTGCTTGGGATGCACGAAGGTATCGAAGCGATCGACAACCTCGCGGCCCGAAAGGCGAGCCGCCGATATCTCGATAAGCTCGTTGTCCTGCACCGAAAGACCCGTGGTCTCGGTATCGAGGACGATAACATCTTCCTCGATGAGACCAAACGCTTGGGTTTTGGCGCGCTCGGCAAGCGTGGCATAGGAATCGATGACAAACTGCGGCGTTCCCGACGAAACAGCGTCCTCGATTAGCATGCAACGCCCGCTCGACGAAGTCCCATGCGAATCAGGCTGTCACAGACCTGCGGGAACGTCATGTCATCGGTGTGGCGAATCTCATCCGGATACAGCGACGTATCGGTCATGCCGGGAATCGTGTTGGTCTCGAGGATAACGGGGCCGTCCTCGCTCACGATAAAATCGCTGCGCGAGATACCCAGGCAGCCGAGTGCCTTATGGGCAGCACAGGCAAGCTCCTGGGCACGAGCGTAGTTCTCGGGCGAAATCTGCGCCGGAATGCGATGGATGTCCGTAGGGTCGACATACTTCACGTCCAGATCGTAGAACTCGCAGTCCTCGGGCTTACGGATCTCGACAATCGGCAGGGCGCGCACGTCATCCTCGCCGTATACGCCGACGGTGATCTCGGTACCCTCGATACACTTCTCGACCAGCACTTTGTCGCCAAACTCAAACGCCTTGGCGATAGCCGCAGGCAGCTCGGAGGGCTCGTGGACCAGGGAAATGCCATAGCTGGAACCGTTGACGGCCGGTTTCACAAAGCAACGCTCGCCACAGACCTCGACAACGTGATCGATATCGACTTCATCGCCCACTTCGAGCGCAAGGCCGGGGGCAATGGGAATGCCCGCCTTGGCGTACAGGAGCTTCGAGACCTCCTTGTCGGCACCGCAGGCGCTGGCAAGTACGCCCGAGGCCGTGTAGGGGATACCCAGGGTCTCCATGGCACCCTGCATGGCGCCATCCTCACCGCCGGCGCCGTGCATGGCGATAAATGCCACATCGAATCCGCCGGTCGCCATGGTTACCATAAAGTCATCAGCGGCCGCGTCAAGCAGCTCCACCGAGGTGTAGCCGGCTTCCTTCAGTGCCACCACAACGTTCTTTCCCGAATCGAGCGAGATCTCGCGCTCGGCGGAATGACCGCCCGCCAAGACCGCTACGTGCATGTTCTCTAGGCTTTTACCCGGCATGGGCAGACTCCTCCTCTATAATTTCTGCAGCTGATACCATATTGTAGCGATACCCTCTACGTTTCCCCAAAATCGAAAGGCTTCCATGAATCCCAGGACTAAATCTCAGGACATTCGCGACTTGAGCCAAAACGATATTCGCGAGCTCGTGGCCGAACTTGGCCAGCCCGCCTTCCGCGCGAAGCAGCTCATCGAATGGGTCTTTGAGAAGAACGTTTGTTCGTTTGACGATATGACCAACCTTCCCAAGGCTTTCCGCGAGCAGCTTAAAGAGGCTTTTGCCTTTGATACGCCGACTGAACTCACCAAGCAGGTTTCCAAAGATGGCTCGCGCAAGTATCTGCTCGAGTACCACGATGGCATTTCCGTCGAGACTGTCGGCATGCCCCGTCGTAACAAGCTTTCCGTCTGCGTTTCCACCCAGGCAGGCTGCGGCATGGGCTGCGCCTTTTGCGCCACCGGTCTCAACGGCCTCAAGCGCTCTCTGACCGCTCAAGAGATCGTCGACCAGGTGCTTCATGTATCCAACGACTTTGGCGAGCGTGCCACAAGTGTTGTCTTCATGGGCCAGGGCGAGCCGTTTGCCAACTACGACGAGGTTCTCAAGGCACTGCGTATCCTCAACGACCCCGATGGCATCGGTATCGGCGCTCGTCACCTCACCGTCTCTACCAGCGGCGTTATTCCCGGTATTGGCAAATTTGCCGATATCCCCGAGCAGTTCACTCTTGCCGTTTCCCTGCATTCCGCCATCCAGTCGACGCGCAATAAGCTCATGCCCGGTGTTAAGAAGTACACGCTGCTTCGCCTTCACGAAGCGCTTCAGCTCTACACCGAGAAGACTGGCCGCCGCCCGACCTATGAGTATGCCATGATCGAAGGCGTCAACGACACGAATCCCGAGATGCAGGCACTCTGCGACTTCTGCGAGGGAACGCTGTGCCACGTTAACCTGATTCAACTTAACGACATCGAGGGCAGCCCGCTCAAGCCGTCGCCGATTCATAAGGTTGAGGATCTTCAGCGTCGTCTTGAGTCCCGTGGCATCGAGACCACGATTCGTAACTCCCGTGGTAACGATATTGACGCCGCTTGCGGACAGCTGAAACAGCGCTTCAAAGTTCAGAAGAACGCATAGGGGAGTCGCACTCCAAAATGTTTCATGTGAAACATCGAACGGCCCCTGTTGCAGGATATGCAACCGTGGCCGTTTCATTTATTGACCTCAATTTTGGACCGCTGCTAGCTTTCCCATTTTTTTTTGGACAAAATAAGGGACCCTTGTCTCATGAATCAGACAAGGGCCCCTCAAAATATGCAGGGTAATTGTTAGGTACCTAATAGCCTACATTTTCCCATTGGTTGCTAACCCAACCTTGATTAATCTTAGGATTTTTCGTTACCTGAGCAGTGCGCATGGCAACATCTTCTGTCATAACATCCATTTTCTTCTTGGAAGTATCGACAATATCCCACGCACCACGAAGCAAACGACCTCGAAGTTCATCGTCTGTCGCGATCTTATAGCCAGCAAAGGCACCAGCCGCGACAGTCGTCACCAATGCAATCGCAGTTAAAATCTTATTCCTCATCTTGGCCTCCTTGATCAAACTGAATCATTTCACCAAGAATACGAGAGAGCTCTTCCTCGTCTTTAAACTCAATCTCAATCTTATTCTTTCCACGCGAGCTCTTCACGCGCACGTTGGTATTAAATACCTGACGAAGTACACGCGCAGCCTTTTTAAAAGACTGAGGCGTTGCAGGCCTCGGAGTCTTAGGCGTCTCTCCGGCAGAAAACAATGGAGCAAGATTTTCTGTCGCTCTTACGGAAAGGCCCTCCGCAACAACCTTCTCTGCAAGTCGAATTCGAGCATCCTCATAGGGAACTGCAAGAATCGCACGTGCGTGACCAGCAGTAAGTTTACCCTCAAAAATCATCTGCTGAACTACTTCGGGGAGATCGAGAAGGCGCAGCGAGTTTGTAATTGCAGAGCGTGACTTGCTTACGGCCTTCGACAACGCCTCCTGGGTCATACCGCTAGCATCGATGAGCTGGCGATAGCCCTTAGCCTCTTCGACGGGATTCAGATCAGAACGCTGAAGATTTTCGATAAGAGCAAGAGCCAGCATCTCTTCATCATTAACATCTTTAATGATGACAGGCAGTTCCTCAAGACCAGCAAGCTTTGACGCCTGGTAACGACGCTCACCAGCGATGATCTCATAGCCGTTTCCATTCTTGCGAACCAAGAGCGGCTGCAAAACGCCATGTTCTTGGATTGACTCGCTCAACTCGCGAAGTTCAGTTTCGTTAAAGTGAATTCGCGGTTGATTAGGGTTGGGAACGATATCCTCAATAGGTAGTTTTGTTTCAGATGCGGCATTTGAAGCAGATGCAGCAGAACCACCGGTCTCATACTCAGCCTCTGAGACCAAAGCATTGAGTCCGCGTCCCAATCCACCACGTTTCTTTGCACTAGGCACGCTTGATCACCTCTTTTGCAAGGTTCATATACGCTTTTGCACCCTTATTTTGAGGTGCATAGGTAATTACCGGTTCTCCAAAAGACGGAGCTTCAGAGATTTTAACCGTACGGGGAATCAGCGTCTTAAACGCCTTATCACCAAAGTACGATTGAACTTCCTCAACAACCTGATTCGACAAAGAAGTACGTGAGTCATACATGGTCATAAGCACGCCATAGGTGTCTAAGCCCTTGTTCAGACGTGATTTGACCATCTTCATTGACTCAAGCAGCTTCGTAACGCCCTCGAGTGCGTAATACTCACACTGGATTGGAATCAAAACGCTACCTGCTGCGGTCAAGGCATTGATAGTAAGCAGGCCGAGCGAAGGAGGACAGTCAATGAAAATAAAATCGAACTCGTCCTGAATCGGCTCAAGCAAATCTTTGAGGCGGGTTTCACGAGCAATTGCGCTTACGAGCTCAATTTCGGCACCTGCAAGCTGAATCGTAGCTGGAATTACGAATACCTTTTTGCAATTTGTATCAAGAACAAGCGATTCTGCCGGCACATCATTCAACAATGCATCATAGATGCAGTGATCAAGGTCTTCTTTTTCAATTCCAAATCCACTGGTACTGTTTCCCTGCGGATCAAAATCGACAATCAGTGTCTTACGACCCTGCACACCCAGTGCTGCTGCAAGGTTTACAGCCGTCGTTGACTTACCGACGCCGCCTTTTTGATTGATGATTGCAATGATACGCGTGTCTTTTGCGTTCTTAGAACGCTTAACGTCGCGAAATCCCACGGTCCCTCCTGGTGTGTATTAAAGCTGTCAAACGGAGGATGTTTCACGTGAAACATTCCGATTCGATATCAACCGCCATGTTTCACGTGAAACACTGCAAGTTGTTAGTATCCATTATGTTTCACGTGAAACATCTAGGCAAGCGGATTCTTCTTAGCCATGCCATTTGCACGAGGCAATGAAACGGATGCTGGATGACTCTTCTTGAGAACAATGAACTCCCTGTGGCCCAAGCCCTCAGGCAAATCGATTGCGTCATTAAGAAGCAAAGTGAAGCCGCAAATCTTAGCTGCCGACATGCCGGAAACTAGCTCCTCATCCGAAGGATTACCCTTGGTGATAACAAATAGACCTCCATCCTTGAGGAACGGAGCCGCATACTCAACAAGAATCGGTAGAGGGGCAAGTGCGCGGGCGGTTACGACAGAAAACTGCTTCTTATGGCTTCGAGCATATTCTTCAAGGCGATCATGAATCGCATGAGCATGTTTCAACCCAAGAGCATGAACAAAAGAATTGACGGCATCAACCTTCTTACCAACAGAGTCAATATAAGTAGCTTTACGATGCGTGGTTATGGTTAACGGAATACCAGGGAAGCCCGCACCTGTCCCCATATCGAGCAAAGCTCCCTCAGGAGCCTTATTGATATAGGGGAGCAAAACAAGTGAGTCGAGGATATGAAGTACCGCAGCATCTTCTACGTTAAGAATACGGGTGAGATTAGTTGTCTTATTTGTTTCCAGAACCAAATCCAAATGCTGAATACATTTCCTCAGCTCAACATCAGATACGCTCAAGGAATACTCTTTGCAATAGGAAGTTAGACGAGTCAACATCTCGTCAGCTTGCTGATCAGTAAGTACTAACAACGAAAGCTCCTTTCTGACAAAAATCAGTATATCGAGAACTTTTGACAAAAAAAGGGGACGTGGAAACCACGTCCCCTTAGCATAAGCTCGAGCAGATTATCGAGCAACAATCACCACATGGCGATCAGGGTCAGAACCCTCAGAATGAGTATCGACGGCATCATTGCCACGAAGTGCAATGTGAACCAGTCGACGCTCATAGGCATTCATAGGCGGAAGCGAAACACTCTTATGAGTGCGGATGGCACGCTCGGCTGCAGACTGAGCCATGGAGGCAACCTTGTCCTGACGGCGGCTCTTGTATCCCTCGACGTCCACTACAACCGGATACCTAAAGCCAAGCTTGCGGCTCACTAGCAAAGAGAACATAACCTGAAGGGCATCAAGGGTGCGACCATGACGGCCAATGAGAACAGCAAGGTCGGGAGCCGTTACATCCAGAATCAGCTCACCCTCGTCGCCCTCATACTCATCGATAGGAGAGTTGGCGGCATCGAAGTGCGAAAGGATGGAACGCAGGATGGAAATCGCGACATCGGCAATGGTGTCGAGCTCCTCGTCGGTCAGCTCTTCACCGGCCTTGTAGCGCTGTGCAATCTCGGGATAATCGCCCGCGACCTGCGGGGCAACCTCCTCAAGCATATCCTCGATGATCTCTTCAGACATAACGTACTCCAAAAGTTAGGTACCTAAATAAGATTGATATCCCGCTACTTCTTCTTGTGCGGGCGCGGCTTCTTCTCGCGACGAGTGACCTCAACCTGCAGCGGCGCGTTCTTAAGGCGCTCCTCCTCATCGGCCTTCGCCTTGTCGATGACCTTCTGCGTCACAAAAATCTGCTGGATAACCTGCCAAGCAGACGAGACGTCGTAGTACAGCAGAACACCAACGGGAAGGCTCCAGCCCATCCAAAGCATCATGACCGTCATGACAACGGCCATCATACGCATGCTCTGAGCCTGCTGGCCGGTCTGGTTGCGCGACATATAGAGCTGCGGAATCAGGGTCAGGACAGCGAACAGGATCAGGCAGACCAGCGCAGGCAGCGCGACCATAAAGCCATCGGCAAAGGAGGCACTCGGCGTGGTGGTCAGGTCAGGCAGAATATTAAAGAACGAGAACGTGCCGTCGTTAAAGTAGTCCGGCAGGTTACGCAGCAGCGTAAATAGGGCGAACAGGACAGGCATCTGAATCAACAGCGGCAGACAACCAGCCATCGGGTTGAACTTGTTCTCGCTGTAGAACTTCTGCATTTCCTCGGCCTGACGCTGGGGATCGTCGGCATAGCGCTCCTGGATCTCGAGCATCTTGGGCTGCAGCACCTGCATGCGTGCCGTCGACTTAGTCGACTTGAGCATAAGCGGCGTCAGCAGCAGACGGATGATGACCACCAGGATGATGATGGACAGGCCCCAGTCGACCGCAAAGGTCTGGATGAGCTTGAGCAGCTCGAAAAGGATGTTAACGATCCAATCCCACATGTAAGTTTTCCTCCGATAGCGAGTGCCCGCTAGGGCACAGGGTCATAACCGCCGACGTGCAGGGGATTGCAGCGAGCGATGCGCCTCACGGCAAGCCAGCAGCCTCTCAAAACACCGTACTTCTCAATCGCCTGGACGGCGTATTGCGAGCACGTTGGGTAATAAATGCAGGCGTCAGGCAATAAGGGCGAAATAACCTGTTGATATATGCGAATAGGAGCGATGGCAACACGTCGCAAAACGTGATTGCTCATCGCTCCTCCCCGGCAACGCCGGCGCGTTTCATAAGCGAACGCAATGCATTGTCCATCTCCTGAGGCGAAGAAACCCTCGTCTTGGGAGTTGCGAACAAGATGATGTCATAACCCGCAACGGGAAATCCACAGCTGCGGGCGGCCTCGCGCATCACACGCTTAGAACGGTTGCGCACGACAGCACAACCGAGCCGTTTAGCACCAACGAAGGCGACCCTTCCGGAGTCGCCTTCGCCAACCGATTCACATATGGTCATTCGAATCAGAGGGTGATTGAAACGACGCCCCTGACTGAACACATGCTCGAAATCTTGCCGAGACTTAATAGTCTTCATGCGAGATGTGTGTATCGCTGCTAGACAGTGAGACGCTTGCGGCCCTTGGCGCGACGACGGGCGAGCACGGCACGACCACCCTTAGTGGCCATACGGGCACGGAAGCCATGGGTCTTGGCACGCTTACGCTTATTAGGCTGATACGTACGCTTCATCTTAAGTTCCTCCTGCTGCATTTCGAGTGTCCGCGGGGGCGCGGACGCAGATATAGACACGTGAGCTTGAAGATTGTAGGGAAATCAATGTTCAAATGTCAAGAAATCAAAGGTAAAAGGTTGC
>CAUASQ010000014.1 GCA_958431945.1 uncultured Collinsella sp.
AGGACAACGGTCACTTTACGTTTTCGACGCGCGACGACAAAGAGACGCTTCGTGCTGTCCGCAAGTACGTCGACGAGGATAAGCTCGTGCGTTCGCCCGACTTTATCGATGTGACTGCCAAGGGCGCCAAGAGCATCCCCTCCGTTATCAAAAACCTCTTCCACAAAGGTAACTAGCTCCTCATAAGTTGCGGTGAAATAGTTCCTAAATATGGCTTTAGATGCTTCAGACAGGAACTATTCCACCGCAACTTCGAAGTCTAGTCATGCGACGTATTGCGATGCAGTAAATCTGCTACACTAGTACAACATGCCTCCGTAGCTCAGGGGATAGAGCACCGCTCTCCTAAAGCGGGTGTCGACGGTTCGAATCCGCCCGGGGGCACCAGGAAAATCGCAGGTCAGACGGTATAAATCGTCTGACCTGTTTCTGTATGGATAGGGGTTAAACTCCCCTGAGGGGTGAAAAAGGGGTGAAAGTTCATTCTATGGGTGAAAACATCGCGACTTCATATTTCACCTCAGAGTTTCAACCTCAGGGCCGGTTTCAACGCTTTCCACAGCCTACGGGTTGGATGTGGGACCCTCCGGCTATGGAAAGCGTTGAAAACCTAGGTTGTCGTTGCCGTAGGGCGAGCCAGTTTCCGGCAGCCTTTAATATCTTTTGATTGCTATTGAAGCCCCGTTGGACATTAGACGACGTTGGAAGTCTGTTCTTTCGTTCTAATTCGATTTGCACTCTGTCTTATTTGACAAAGAGGTCAGAGTTGAAGAACTCCTTCAGGGAAACGCCGAGGCCCCTCGCTATGCGGTCGATATTCTCAATAGACACGTTTCGCTTGCCCGTCTCGACTTCGGCGAAATAGGTGCGGGACATCTCGATGGAATATGCGAAGGCCTCTTGACTCATGCCAAGCTCAGCCCTCAATTCTTTAATGCGAAGCCCCACGCGCATCTTGGGGTCAAGCTCAGTCATCGGCACCTCCTATCCATCGGTGTCAATGATTCAAGCCAACCCTATATAAGTCACACCTATATAAATGACAATTTGAAATACAATGCAAATACTGAAGTATCGCAATCAGGAAGGAGCCATGGTGGTTACGGAGATTCCGAAGGTGACGGACGATATGGTCTCCGGGGATGCAGTGGAAAAAGAAGAGGGGAAGCCGCTCGTGCTTTTCGGGCGCGAGTTCTCCCGTAAGCAGGTCTGCGTGGCTGGTGCGGGAATCCTCTGTGCGGCGCTCCTCATCGACGGCGGTGGGTATGCCATCACACATGCCGGGTGGACAGGAAAAGCGAATGTCCCATTGGTGTTCCAAGCAAAGGACGATGAAGAACAGGACATGGTGCTTACCCTTGAGGTAAAGGCTGACGGCTGGGATGCGGACACCTCCACGCCCGTCATCGCCCATATTGAGGATGAGGACGGGGAAGTAGACTTCTACACCGCCATCGCCGCGAACAAGCAGGTGACCGTGAGGATCGGCAAGTCCGGTAACTATACCGTCACATTCATCTCACCGGTGAACGCCGACGGTTCCATCTATAAGGTGTCATCGAAGAAGGTTGCCGCCGGGAAGGCCGATAAGAAGACGGCCAGCACGGGTGTGACCTTCAACAAGGTGGATGCGGACAAGGTGACGAAGGATGACCTGACCGCCATCGCCGAGGACGTTGCAGCAGCCGTGAAGAAGGGTGATTCCACCCTGACCGGAGACAAGGGTGCCGAGGTCGTGAAGAAGTTCGAAGACAACATCAAGAAGAACCCGAACGCCGATGCCGATGCCGTCGAGAAGGAGAGCGAAAAGGCACAGGAGACGGCCAAGGAGGACAAGTCCGATGCGAAGACACCGGAGACCTCCGACAACAAGAAGAACGATTCCGGTTCCAAGAACGACAGCGGAAACAACGGCTCTGGAAATAAGTCGGACAGCAAGCCGAGCGGAGGTAGCGGAAACTCCGGCTCCGGTTCCAGCTCGGGCGGCTCATCGAAGAAGGATGAGACCCCGGCGCACCAGCACAACTGGGTTGCCCAGACCAAGACTGTCCATCACGACGCGCAGTATAAGACCGTCCATCATGATGCGGTGACACATCAGGTGTGGCATGACGCAGTGACGGAGGAGCACTACATCTGCAATCAGTGCGGCGCAGACATTACCTCTGACCCTTGGGGGCATCTCGATGCGTATGACCATGGTGGCTACCATTCTTCCTATGTAACCGTGAAGCAGGGCTATTATGAGACCGTGACCGACAAAGCAGCCTATGACGAGCAGGTGCAGGTGAGCGCGGCATGGGACGAGACCGTGACCACTGGATATAAGTGCTCTTCCTGCGGTGCCACGAAGTAACTTGAAAGAGCAAGGCAATCGTCTATTTCAGGCAAGGAAAGCCCCGACCAAATGGCCGGGGCTTTTTCTAATGCTCATTGATCGGCCTTGCGGCCGATGGGTCCCGCTTACGGGCGGGACCCCCGCGACGCACGGCGTCGCTCTCGCTGCGCCTCCCTGGCAACGCTCCCCAGGGTCGCGTTTCGTCCGCCTCCGCTCACACCGGCGCTCACCTGCCCGGGCTCGCGTTGCTTTGGCAACTGGCTCGCTCCGTGCAGGCAAGATATGGATTCCGTTGCACGGAATCATCTTGCCGCCTGCGGCGGAGGGCGAACCGCTCCGAAGTCGCTCCCGCCAATAATAAGCTGGGACGCTTGTTGCGTCCCGGCCCAAGCGCTCAGTCACCTCGCCCGTTCTGGTTCTCCCACGACTTGCGCTCAAGTTCCCAGAACGCCCTCATCGCCGTCGCTATCCCGCGCAGCGTGAAGCGGACGACGAGGCCGGTTGAGCGGTCGACCGCGAAGCCGAGCCTGCCGCCGTTGACCTTCCGCACGGCCCCGAGGGCCTTCGAGAAGAAGCGGTACTGGAGGCTCCCGCCCTTCGACCTCGCGAGCTCGATGCCGTCTCGCCTGAGCCGCCGGTCGAGCTCGGCCATGCGGTCGGGGCAGTCCCTCATTCGTCCGACCTCCTCGACGCGACGGGCGACCGCCACGCGGACGCGGGCGTTCTCGGAGCGCTCGGCCTGCCCCTTGCGGGCCATGTCGCGTTCCTCCCTGCCCGGCTGTCTCGCGTGGACGCGCGAGTTGGCCTTGCCGCGCTCAAGCTGCCTGAGCCCATACTTCTTGTCCAAGGCGCGGACGGTCTTCACCCTCGCGGTTGCGGCCTTGCGTGCGGGACCCTCGTCGAGCCTCCTGCCCGTCTCAAGGTCGCTGCGGTTGATGCCGAGGTGCACGGCATAGCGGTCGGTGCCGTCCGCGCGGCAGCGCTCGCGGTGAAGCACCATCACGACCTCCTGGTTCGGATAGCGCTCGGCCACATAGGCCCGAGCGTATTTCATGCACATTTCAGGCGTCATCTTTCCGCCGTTGAGGTCGCACTCGTCGGGGAGGAAACCGAGTATCTGGTGCTGCATGTAGGTACATTTGGCCCCCGCCTTCCCTGGCCTGTCGTGGCCCATGGCCCTCCTCGTGTCCGTCATTTCCTGGAACCAGCGGTCTTCGTCGATGATGTTCTGGGTGTCGTGCGCGAGTGCCTTGTCCCTGTCCCATGAGAGGTAGTCCCTGAGCCGGGAGAGGTGCCCCTCGCTGCACACGCTCGTCTGCTTGATTGCCGTCATGGGCCCTCCCTAGTCGAGCGAGAGGCCGCTGAACTTGCCGGTCGGCTCGGCCTTCGCCTTCTTCTTCGGCTCGGGCCATTCGAGGCACCAGGGGATGACGCGCTCGCCCATCTTCCCGGCTGCGGCCTCGTCCAGCCGCCTCTGATAAGCGCGGCGCTTCTCCGTCTCGTGCTCCGGAGTCCCGAGGTCGAAGTGCTCCTTCGTGGGTGTCTTAGTGCAATCGGTGACGGGTGAGCGGAAGACCCCGGCTCGCTCGGTGGGCATTCCGTTGTCCGCGTGTTTCACGACGACTATCCCGTCCCGGTCCGGGGCCATGTCGCGCCACTCCCATGCGTGCACCACATCGTCGGCGCTCTCGCTGTAGGAGGTCGAGGCCGACGAGCCCGACGCCGCCTTGCTGCTGCTCGTGCCCTGCGTGTGGCGGGTGGTCTTGCCTATGAGCTCGGTGAAGTACCGGCGGTCCTCCTCCTCGGCGAGCTTCATGGCGACCTTGACGCCGCAGTTCGCGAGAATTTTCCTGCGCCCGTCTCGCTCACCGTATTTATTAAGCTGGGATATATCTTGCGTTGCCCCCGTCCAGTAAATCTGGAACGCCCTTCCAAGTGAAAGGAGGGCGGGCAGGCACTCGACGCGGGGGAGGTTGCCCCACTCGTCGCCGAGTATCTGCACGGGGCGGGGGAGCCTGCCGCCGTTGGAGTCGGCGGCGGCCTGGACGGACGCCCAGAGCTGCGAGAGGAATATCGCCGCTATGCAGTTGTAGGGCGAGCCCTCGTCGAGCACGTGGAGGAACACGGCGCTCTTGTTCTCAAGGACCGAACGCGGGTCGATGTCGGACCCGGACGTCATCCATGCGACCGGGGCTGACGAGAACGGGCGGAGCGCCACCTTGAGCGTCGAGAGGATACTCCTGAGCTCGTTGCCGCCCGAGGAGACGAACTGCGAGGCCCTGTTCTTCGCGGGGTGCCCGCTCGGCAGGGCGCGAAAGACGGACTTCAATGGTTCGGCCGGGTCGTCGCCCTCGGCCTCGGTGCCGCGGTCCAGCACCTCGCAGACGGTCGCCAGGTGCTTGGACTCCTCGGGGCACTTGTCGGACATGGAGACCAGCAGGACGAGGGCGGACAGGAGCCCCCGCGCGGACGCGGTCCAGTGCGAGCCCTTGCCCTTCTCGTCGTCCTGTACCACGAGCTCAGCGATGGCGTCTGCCGCCTGCTCGGCCTCCTGGTCCCGGCCCTCGGCGAGGAGGTCGAGCACCTGCCTGAGCGGGTTGAACCTCTGGCCGCGATAGGGATGCTGCGTGTCGAGCAGGAGGACGCGGTAGCCGCGACGGGCCAGCTCGTCGCCCGTGAGCTCTACGAGCTCGTTCTTCACGTCGGAGACGACGAGGGTCGCGGGCTCGGAGCCGTTTGAGCCGTCGCCGTACGAGAGCAAATCGATAGAGGGGAGGTAGAGGAAGCGGCTCTTGCCTGACCCAGTGGCCCCGGAAACGAAAATCATCTTCTTGGGCTCGAAGAGATAACAGGGCTTGCCGCGCCGCTTGGTGAACCCGTAGACGAACCCGCGCGACGAGGGGTTGGCCGAGCCATCCCATGTGACGGAGCCCCTCACGACCTCCCGGCCCGTCTTCACGTGCGCGTCCCCGAGCACGCCGCCGTCCTCGCCCCTCGCGTTGAGGGCGCTTGAGTAGGCGATGAGCGAGCATGCACAGAGCGAGAGGAGGAGGGTGAGGGCGGTGCCCGCCGGGCAGGCGGTGAATGAGCCCGAGAGCCACCAGCCGAGAACCGTGGCTGCGTCGAGCGCCGAGGGGAGGAGCGACGCGTCGAGCGGGAGCCCCGCGACGAGGCGGTCTATGGGGGAGGCGAGCACCGGGCAGGCGAGCGCGGCGAGGACAATTGAGGTGACGAGCGCCGTGAGTATCTTTGTCTTCATGGTTGTTCCTTTGTTTTTGACAGAAGGTCCGAGAGTTGAGAGGTCGTGCGGGCTATGAGGTTTAAGGCCTCCGAGAGCCGATGTGCCGTCTGTCCGTCGACCCCGTATTTGTTAATGGCCCGTTGAGCCTGGTTAAGGTTGTTTCCCTGCCGCTTCATCTCGGTGAGCATCTGCCGGAGGGTCGACTCGTCGGCGATCTTGACCGGTTTCTCTCCGAGATTGAGCGCAGCCTCGCGCATGAACGTCGATGGGGGCATGCCGAAAGAGGAGGAGCGGGCCACGATTGCGACCCGCTCCTCATCGGTCATCCTGACGTTTATATGTGCGGTCCTGCTATTGCCGCGCATCGCCTAATCCCTATCGAGGAAGGTGGCATGGACCCCGTCGAAATCGAGCCGCGCCTCGGCCAACATTCCGTAACGGTTCTTGAGGGCAATGAGCTTGAGCGGAGTTCCGCTTGCGGGAGGCTCATAGGGAAAGCTGGGCTTACCGTTGTCATCGGCGAGGTAGAGCACAGAGTCGAAGCCGTATTCGACGGCGGAGGAACCGCCGAACATGCCGAGGCTTGGCTTGGTCGACTTCCCAGACTCGTAGGACTTGCGCGTGGTCGAGCTCAGGGCGATGACGGGCGAGCCATAGAGGTTCGATATTTCGCGCAAACCCTTTACGCATGCGGTGATTGCCAGGCGCTCGTCGATGAACTGCTGGTCTGCCGTGGTGCCGCAGGCCAGGAGCTGCAGATAATCCACGAAGACGATAGGGGCCTCGTCGCGCTCGCGTGCCACCAGTCCGACGAGGTTCGAGAGCTCGACGGTGTTCAGCGGACCGGTGATGCAGAGATTGGGGGCGATGCGGTCGCGGTACATGCCGAGTGCGTTTTCGAAGGCCACGTGCTTGGGGTGGCTCTCCGCCGCCGCATCTGCGACCTCGGAGAGGGCAAGCTCGGTGCCGCTGAGCCGCGTAAGGCTCTTTTCCAAGAGCTTGTGCGCGGGGAGCTCGGCGGAGACGTAGACGACTGGGTGCCCGTCGTCCGCGAGCTTGTCGGCCTCCTGCAAGGCCAGGGTCGTCTTGCCCTTGCCGGGTGCGGTGCCGATGGCGTAATTCAGTCCGGGGTAAACGCCACCGAGAACGTCGTTGAGGGCCTTGAGGCCAAAGTGGGCGACGGGCTGGTCGCCCTCAAGGGCGCTTAGATGCTCGTCGAGCTTATCGGATTCGAAAACGAGGAGGTTGGAGGTCGGGCACTGCATCACTCGCTCGCCTCTTCAGCGAGCTTTTTGAAGGGGTATGTAAATATACTGGTTGAGTTCGTTAAATCAGTGGTTGGTGATACCACTTACCAGATTTGTTGAACAATTGGTTGGCCATTAACCCAAATGAGGGACCTAGGTTGTAAAATACATGGTTGGGAATGTATTTTACGCAGAGAGGTCCGACCATGGCCGATAAGACCGCGTTCGACTACGTTAATGAGATATGGAGCATCGCGAACTACGTGCGCGACGTCATCCGCCCCGCCGACTACAACAAGCTCATCCTTCCCTTCGCTGTGCTGAGGCGCTTCGAGTGCGCCCTCGAGCCTACGCGGGCGGCCGTGAGCAGACAGGCCGCCAAGGGAGTCTGGGACGACGACGACCCGAAGTACTGCGCCCTCTCCGGCCACTGCTTCTACAACGTCACGAGCTTCACGCTCTCCAACCTCGGGGCGACGAAGACCTGTGACGCCCTCATGGCCTACATCAACGGCTTCTCCGTGAACGCCCGCGAGGTCCTGCAGCGCTTCGAGATGCGCCAGACCTGCGAGAAGCTTGATGAGAAGGGCATGCTCTACGAGGTGTGCACACGCTTCTCGGGCTTCGACCTCGGGCCCGAGACGGTCTCCGACCGCATGATGACCGACATCTACGAGCACCTCATCCAGCGATACGGCGAGGAGATCTCGCAGGACGCCGAGGACTTCATGACGCCGAAGGACGTGGCGAGGCTCGCCACGGCGCTCCTGTTCGCGAACGAGGACACGCTCCTCAACGCCGACAACGGCGACATCCGCACGCTCTACGACGGCAGCTGCGGCACCTGCGGCTTCATCTGCGACGCGCTCGACCAGCTCGACGAGTGGCACGACAAGGGGCACTTCAAGAGCCCAACCAAGATTGTCCCCTACGGCCAGGAGCTCGAGGACGCGACCTGGGCCATGGGCAAGGCCGCGCTCATGCTGCGCAATATCGCCGGGGGCTCGGGAGACGTGCTCGACCAGATGACCGACCTGTCGGCCGGCATCATGCTCGGCGACACCCTCGACGACGACAGGTTCGAGGGACGCACCTTCAACTACCAGCTCACGAACCCGCCCTACGGCAAGGAGTGGAAGAAGGAGAAGGACGCCGTCCTCGAGGAGATGGGCCGTGGGTTCGATGGCAGGTTCGGCGCCGGCAAGCCCGACATCGACGACGGCAGCATGCTCTTCATGCAGAACGTCGCGGCGAAGATGGCCCCTCCCAAGGAGGGCGGCGGGAAGGCCGCCATCGTGCTCTCGGGCTCCCCGCTGTTCAACGGGGATGCCGGCAGCGGGCCATCGGGCATCCGCCGCTGGCTGTTCAGCGAGGACCTCGTCGACTGCATCGTGAAGCTGCCGACCGAGATCTTCTACCGCACGGGCATCGCAACCTACATCTGGGTGCTCAACAACCACAAGCCGGAGAACCGCAAGGGGTACGTGCAGCTCATCGACGCCTCGGAGGAGAAGACCGCCCTGCGCAAGAGCCAAGGGAACAAGCGCTACGAGATCGGCGAGGACCAGGCCGCGTGGATCGTGCGCACCTACGTAGACGGGCACGACCACGGCAGGTCGGTCATCGTCCCGGTCGAGAACTTCATGTACCGCAAGGTGACCACGCAGCGCCCGCTGCGCGTTGTCATTGAGCCCTCGGTCGATGGGCTGGATGCCCTCTTTACCCTCAGCAAGCCCATGGAGAAGCTGTCGGACGCGAGCCGCGCCGCCATTCGCTCCTGGGTTGAGAAGAACGAGGGCGCCTCGCTCACATACAGCGAGGTCCTGGCTGCGACCGAGAAGCTTCACAAAGCGATCGAAAAGCCCAAGCCACAGAAGGCCGCCCTCGCCGACGCCCTCGTCAAGGTCTTCGGACGTCGAGACCCGTCCGCGACTCCCGCAATCGATGCGAAGGGCAATCCGGTGTTCGACCCCGAGCTCAAGGACACGGAGAACGTTCCAATCGGCATGGAAATCAACGACTACATGGCGACCGAGGTGCTGCCCTACGCTCCCGACGCCGTGGTGGACGAGTCCGTAAAGGACGAGCCGAAGTACGACGCCAAGAGCGGGCTCACGGCCAACCCGCTCGGCGACGGCGGGGTTGGCGTCGTCGGAACGACCATCTCGTTCAACAGGTATTTCTACAAGTACGAGAAGCCTCGCGACCCGCAAGTCATCGCTAAGGAGATCCTCGAGCTCGAGGACGGCCTCGGCGAGCTCATGAGGGGGTTCCTGGCATGAGGGAGACGAAGGACAGTGGCGTTGACTGGATCGGCGAGGTGCCGGTCAACTGGGAAATCGTTCCGATAAAGGCGGATGTTTCAATTGGACATGGCTCCGACCCCACAACGCCTGGTGATATTCCGGTTTGGGGCAGCGGGGGCGAACCCTTTAAAACCTGTGGCGAGCATAAGAATGGGCCAGCGGTGCTTCTTGGACGAAAGGGAACATTAGATTGCCCCCAACTTGTTACCGGGCTCTACTGGAACGTCGATACAGCTTTTGATGCGAAAATCACAAGTAAAAAGCTCTCACTGAAGTTCTTCTACTATGCTGCAACCTGTGTTGACATTAAGCCATATATGACCAACACGGCTAAGCCGAGTATGACTCAATTTGACTGGGACAATTCGAGAATCCCCCGCCCTCCACTTGCGGAGCAGCGACGAATCATCTCATACCTCGATGAGCGCTGCGCGGCCATCGACGAGGATGTCGCGAAGCGTCGCGATGTCATCGGGAAGCTCAAGGAATACAAGAAGTCACTCATTGCGCATGCCGTGACGAAGGGCCTCGACCCGAACACAGAGATGAAGGACAGCGGAGTCGACTGGATCGGCGAGGTGCCGGCGAATTGGCGTCTAACGAAAATCGGACAGGTCTATGACCTGCGCAACACGAAAGTCAGCGATTGCGATTACGAGCCATTGTCCGTAACCATGCAAGGCATCGTTCCTCAACTTGATAGCGCTGCCAAGACCGATGCGCATGACGATAGGAAGTTGGTTATGGAGGGAGACTTCGTAATCAACAGCAGGTCAGATAGACGTGGATCATGCGGAATAGCAAGACAAGATGGCTCCGTATCCCTTATCAATACGGTACTTATCCCCCGAGAACATATGGAGCCACGCTTCTATGACTGGTTGTTTCACACGACCCTATTTGCTGATGAGTTTTATAAGAACGGTCACGGAATAGTAGACGACCTTTGGACCACAAAATGGGCAGAGATGAAGGGCATCACCATAGTTGAACCCCCATTTGAAACGCAAATAACCGTCGCGAACTACCTCGACGAGCGCTGCGCGGCCATCGACGAGGCAATCGCCCGCCAGGAGCAGCTCATCGAGAAGCTCGGCGAGTACCGCAAGTCCGTCATCCACCACGCCGTGACCGGCAAAATCGACTGTATGGAGGCCTAACCATGACAAAGGTCGATATGCATATCCCAGGCAAATCCGATCTCGACGTCAGTTTCGACGGCAGCCGGAAGATCCATCAGGAGGCGCCGTTCGAGCGCTACATATCTCGCAAGGTCGCAGGGCTGGAGCATTCGGGCTGGGCCCTCTCACCTGACGATACGGGGTTCGACCCGAACGACGCACTCGTGTTCGACGACTTCGTCGCCTGGCTCGAGGCCACCGCGCCGGAGAAGCTCGACAAGATGCGCCGAGAGAAGGGCGCCCGCTGGGCCGACCAGCTGAAGCGCGCCCTGGTGAAGAGTCTCGAGAGGAACGGCACCGTCCTCACGCTGCGCAAGGGCTTCCAGATGGCGGGCTATCAGACCATCGAGTGCATGGCGGGCTACCCGGACGACGAGCGCGTGCCCGGGGCGAGGGAGCGCTACGACGCCAACATCCTGCGCTTCATGCACCAGGTCCACTACCAGACCGCCGGGAGCAAGTCTCTCGACTTCGTCCTGTTCGTCAACGGCATCCCCGTCGCCACCGGCGAGGTCAAGACCGAGCTCACCCAGACCGTGCGTGACGCCATCGACGAGTACGCCGACGAGCGTAAGCCGGTGGAGCCCGACGGCGGCAGGAAGAACCCGCTGCTCATGTACAAGAGGGGCGCCGTGGTCCACTTCGCCGTCTCCGAGGACGAGGTCTGGATGTGCACGAACCTCGGCCCCTTCCCGAGCAAGTCGGCGAGGCCCCGCTTCCTCCCGTTCAACCTGGGACGCGACGGCGGGGCGGGCAACCCGGACGCGCCGGAGGGCGAGTACAGGACCCACTACCTCTGGGACACCATCCTCCAGCGCGACAACTGGCTGTCCATCTTCGACCGCTTCGTCTTCGAGGAGGTCGAGGACAGGCAGGACGCGAGCGGCCGGTGGCGCAGACAGGCGACCCAGATCTTCCCCCGCTACCACCAGTTCGACGCCGAGAGGAAGGTCCTGGCCGACGCGCGCGAGCACGGGGCGGGGCGCCGCTACCTCATCGAGCACTCGGCCGGCTCCGGCAAGACCGAGACCATCTCATGGGCTGCGCACGACCTCGCGAGGCTCCGCCGCGCGGACGGCGAGAAGATGTTCTCGAGCGTCGTGGTGGTCACCGACAGGCTGTCGCTCGACCAGAACATAAAGAAGACCATCTCCCAGCTCTCCAAGGTGACGGGACAGGTCGTCATGATCGGCCGCGACGAGAGGGGCAACGCCGTCTCGGACGGCTCAAAGAGCTCCCAGCTCGTCGAGGCCCTGCGCCAGAAGAGGGAGATCGTCGTGGTCACCATCCAGACGTTCCTCTACGCCTGGCCGGACATCGCGGTGCTGCCCGAGCTCGACGGCGCCGGCTTCGCGGTGATCGTCGACGAGGCGCACAGCTCCCAGGAGGGCAGCTCGGCGGCGTCCCTCAAGACCGCCTTCAACGCGGCGGCGGACAAGCTGAAGTTCGAGAGGATGCTCGACTTCGACGACGACTCGGGCGACGACGGGTCGGTCATGGACGCCTACTTCGCCCAGATGCAGGCGAGCAACCTCATGCCGCCGAACGTCTCCTTCCTCGCGTTCACCGCGACCCCCAAGGCCGAGACCAAGACCCTCTTCGGCACGCCGACGGGCGAGGAGGACGAGGACGGCAACCCGGTCATGGGCAGCTTCCACCTCTACCCGATGCGGCAGGCGATCGAGGAGGGCTACATCATCGACCCGCTCTCGGGATACGTGCCCTTGAAGACCCTCACGAGAATCGAGGACGAGTCCGAGGACGCCGACGGGAGACTCGTCGACGAGCGCCGCGCCAGGAGGAAGATCGCCAAGTGGCGCTCGCTCCACCCGACGAACGTCATGGAGAAGGCCAAGTGGATCATCGACCACTTCGTCGACAACGTGGCGCCGCTCCTGAACGGCGAGGCCAAGGCCATGATCGTCACCTCCGGGCGTCCCGAGGTCGTGCGCTACAAGTACGCGATAGAGGCGTACCTCCGCGCCCGCCCGGACCTCGACCCCGCCAAGGTCGAGCCGAGGCTGCGCTTCAAGGTGCCCGGCGAGCCGCTCGTCGCCTTCTCCCAGAAGGTCCTGGGCGACAGGTGCGTCCTGCCCGAGGACGAGTACCTCGAGGACAACCCGTTCGCCCTCATCGAGCGCGGATACGAGTACACCGAGGCCAACATGAACCCGACCGGGCAGGGCCCGGTCGAGAGGGCGTTCGACCGCCCCGAGAGCAGGCTGCTCATCGTGGCCAACAAGTTCCAGACCGGGTTCGACCAGAAGAAGCTAGTCGCCCTCTACGTCGACAAGCCGCTCGGCAACGCCATCGAGATCGTGCAGACCTACTCGCGCGTCAACAGGACGTGCTCCGGCAAGGACAGGGTCTTCGTCGTCGACTTCGTGAACGACCCCGAGACGGTTCTCGCCGCCTTCAAGACCTACGACAAGGGCGCGACGATGAGCGCGGCCCAGGACCCGAACGTCGTCTACGACCTGAAGGACGCCCTCGACGCGGCCGACGTGTTCGCGACGCGAGACGTCGAGGGGTTCAAGGAGGCGCTCTACAGGTCCAAGGGCCTCGCAGCCGGCGGGGAGAGCGATGCCTACAGGACCGCCCTCTACTCCGCCGTCTCCGGGCCCGCCGAGATCTTCCGCGAGAGGTTCGCGGCGGCCAGGGACTCCTACGAGACTTGGCTGGAGTGCGCCAACCGGGCGGAGGCGGCCGGCGAGGCCGAGGAGGCGGAGAGGGCCAAGAGGAGCGCGGACGAGGCGGCGGGACGCGTCGCGGAGCTGATGACCTTCAGGAAGAAGCTCTCCAAGTACTGCTCCGCCTACACGTTCCTGTCCCAGGCGCTCGACTTCGGCGACCCCGACCTCGAGGTGTTCTACAGCTTCGCAAAGCTGCTCGGCCACAGGATCGCGGGCACCTCGCTCGACGACGTCGACGTGCGCGGCCTCGTGCTCCGGGACTTCCGCATATCGGCCCAGAAGGTCCCCGAGGGGGTCGAGGGCGGCGAGCTCATGCCGATGGGCGCGGGCGGCTCAGGCGCCGCTCCCAAGCGCGACACCATGGCGAGGATCGTGGAGAGGCTGAACCGCACGTGGGGCGACGAGGGCGACCCCCTCGTGAAGGCCCGAGCCGTCAATGCGGTCTCCGACGCCGTGGCGGCAGACCCCGTGACCAACACGCAGATCACGAACACGAGCAACACGAAGGAGGCTGTCCTCGCGGACGGGCGCCTGCGCAACATCGTCATCAGGGCCCTCATGTCGATGATGAGCAACGAGCTGGGAGACCTCGCCGAGCAGGCGCTCGACGACCCGCAGGCGATCGAGCCCCTGGCCGACCAGGTGTACGACCTCATCTCGCAGGGGAAGCGCTACGACATCGCCGAGCTCGCCTCCTACCTCTCGAAGGGGGAATAGATGGGCGCGGCGGGCTACGTCGAGGAGCTGCTCGGCGTCCGGGGCTGCGAGCTCATCGGCAGTGCGACCAAGGTCGATTGCGGCAGGAGGCTCCAGCAGTTCGACCTGAGATACCGCGGGCCCGTCCCCGCATCGTGCCCCGAGTGCGGCGGGACGCTGCACAGCCACGGCGCGAGGACCGTCGGCGTTGTGTCGACGCCACACTTGGGCATCCCGACGAGGCTCGAGATAGGGTTCCCGCGGATGCGATGCCCGGAGTGCGGCTACGTGTGGCGCCCGGCGATAGGCGGGGTCGACGCGGGTCACCGAATGACGGAGGCGGCATACGCCGACATCGCCCAGCGCTCACTCAGGCTCACCTTCCGCGAGGTCGCCGAGGAGTACCCGCTCTCGCACGTCACCGTGAAGAACGTCTTCGAGGACTACGTCCGCGAGAACGCCTCGAGGCTTCGCTTCAAGGTGCCGGCGTTCCTGGGCATAGACGAGAAGAACCTCAAGAGGGTCGGCATGGTGACCGTGATCACCGACCTCGAGCACAGGACGGTCTTCGACATGGTGCCCGGCAGGACGCAGTCCGACCTCGACGCCTATTTCTCCTCGTTGGAGGGCCTCGAGCGCGTACGATGGGTCTCGAGCGACATGTACCGGCCGTTCTGGAGGAGCATAGCCAAGTACACCCCGAACGCGACATGGGTCATCGACCACTTCCATGTCGTGAGGGGAGCCAACGAGGCCTTAGACGCGGTCCGCAAGGGCCTCCAGGGAGCCCTCGACAGGAAGGGCCGCCTTGAGCTAAAGAAGGGCCTCGCCTACGCCCTCAGGAAGCGGACACGCGACCTCAGCCCCTACGAGGCGTCGGCCCTAAGGGCGCTACGGGAAGACCCCTCCTACTCGACGCTGATGACCGCGTACGACCTCAAGGAGGACTTCTTCGGCATTTACGACGACCATCCGTCCTCACGCGAGGAGGCTGAGGCGGCGTTCGACGCCTGGATTCGGGAAATTCCCGATGGCAGGGAGTTCGATCCGTTCAGAGCCCTTGCTCGGACCGTCCAGAACCACCGCGAGTTCATCTTCAACTACTGGGAATGCCCCAGCCGCATCTCGAACGGCTACACCGAGTGCGCGAACCGGCTCATCAACGAAACGGACATGAGAGGGCGCGGATACTCGTTCGAGACGCTTCGGGCAAGGACCCTCTACCGCAGGCAGAACCTCGACCGCATCATCGCGAGCAACGGGCTCACGATCGGCCCTCGCATCGATGCTCCCGGCCCGCTCTTCGTGACCGAGCCCGACCGCGAGGACGAGGCCGTGGACGAGTTCATAGACCCGAGGTCGGGAGTGAAGGTCGACGCAACGACTGGGGAGGTCCATTAATGGGGAGCATATTCACCGAGCATGTATTTCCTAGATACGTGGGGCGTCAAGTGATGAAGCCCCAGATGAACGGCTTTAACGACCCCACCCTGAGGGATTTCTCCCCGCTCGACTCATCCGTCTTGATGAAGGAAAAACTCAAGGGCGAGATGTTCGAGGAGGAGTTCATCCGCTCGTTCCTCAACGCCGCGAAGGAACTGGCGGCCGCCGGAAGAAGGGCCATCGACCGACCTGGGATGTACGTGATGCTGAAGCACTCCTATGCGATCCCGGTCCTGTTCCTCACGAGACACTGCATGGAACTAGCTATCAAGAGGGTGATTAGGAAGTGCGGAGTCGAGCCCAAGAGAGAGCACAGCCTCACGAAGCTGTGGAGCTCACTGCTCTCGAGGTTCCCAGGGCAGAGGTGCCGTGAGGACAACAGGGCCATCAAAAATATGGGCGCATTCGTAGAGGCCGTAGCCGACATCGACGACAACGGCATCAGTCTTCGCTATCCGCAGGACAGTTCAGGAAGGCTCACGCAGGATAGGCCGCTCTTCGTGAATGACGAGGAAGTCGCCTCATATCTAGAGAAGTTCGTAGAGCAACTAGAGCTGATTGACTTCGACATGATACATAGAGACGTTAAATAAGTGGTTGGATTATTGCAGCTCCAGCTGTTAGAAAGATGGTTGGATGAGTTGATTTAGACTCAACAGCAACCAACCAGAGATTTACCAATTTCCAACCACTTGTTTTACATACCCTTTTGAAGTAGTCGAAGAGGTCTTCCTCCATGACAAAATACTGGTTGGCGATGCGGAAGCAATGATGAGTCGACTTCATGAGCCGGATGGCACTTGACTGGCCAATGCCGATGAGAATCTGAACATCAAGACGGCTCAAGATACGCTTGGTGCCAGTGCGGCGAAGGTTGATGCCTGCGGAAATGGCGTCAACCTTGGGGTCATCTGCAAAATGCATGATAAACTCCTCTGTTAGGGCGCTCGGCTCCTCTTCGATGTTTGGCGACAATGAGGGGAGTCGGGTGCTTGCTTGTAATTCGGGCTTATCGACTAGTTGGCGTCTCCTTCCTCGTAAGCGTCGATAAGGTGTAAGAGGCTAATTCGAGCCTCTGTGGGCTCCATGTACCCCTTGCGTGACGACTCGCCCATGTTGGCGAAATCGAGCAGAACGCGATAGGTACAGGAGTAATCCTTGATGCACTCCCACAGATTGATGATGTACGAGAGCAGCGGCGTGATGGTGAGTAGCGCCGTCGGGTTTTGCAAGAGCGTTTCAAGCTCGCGCCCGGTTTTTGCCTGAATGCGTAAGTCGAGACTGTCCTCGTGCGCCTTGGAAGCCTCTTCGGCCAGAAGACAGACGCTATCCCAATTCGAGCGGAGATGATGCACGCGCTCGTCAGCGGTGTCGATGCAGACTCTAGCCTCATGACAGTAGTCAAAGAAGCCTTTGACGATGTTGCGGCAGTCCTTTTTGGGCTGGATGGCGCTCCAGTCTTCGAACATAGCCTCAAAGGCGTCGAGACAGTTTCCATCTTCTGCATAGATGAGCTGCGCCGCCCATCTTCCGAGGTCTGTGCTAGTCAGCTGCTCCATGGGGAGTCTCGCCAAGAGCGCGGAGGGAGTGAGCCCCCTTGTGGCTGCTAGGTCGGCGCTGGAGCGCTTGAAAAAGACTTGCTCCTCTTTTGAGCTAAACAGAATCGTCGAACGGAGCTTGCTGCTCGCGGTGGTCAATGCCATTGATAACCTCCTCTCACTTTAGGTGAGAACAAGTATAACAATACGTGCACCATATAACATGGCTCTATTCTGATTCACTCAACTTTTCAAAGACTTCTGCTGCGTTTCGGTCATTGGCCCTGATTGCATGGGTGTAGAAATTAGCCGTTGTGCTTGCGGAGGCATGGCCCATTCGCGCCTGAACGGTCTTTAAATCGACGTTGCTCGCCACGAGAGCGGTCGCGGCGGTGTGACGGAGGCCATGGGGAACAAGTCCTGAGTAACCAGTGCCGCGCGTATGAAGCTTGCCGTCTCGCATGAACTGCTTCGTCACATTGCTGTAGGTTCCATAGCCGTTATCGACGCAGAAGTCCCTAAACCATCGGGAATAGTTGTGCCCCTCTGGCCGGGTTATGCTTATTCGGCGGAGGCCCATCGCATCCCTTTCAACGCTAAGCGCGTGAACGATGGGATCGGTGTCCTTTCGTTCTAGCCCACGGCGTTTGAATATGTTGCGTTGCACGTCCCTCCATTTATCCAAGTAATCGGCCAGCGTTTTATCTATAGAGAGAATGCGCCTGCTCATTTCTGACTTCGGGGGCCTTAGGGTTTTGTCGTTGGTGTACTGGCGGACGATTCGAAGCTCCATGGCCTTGGGGTCGTAATCGAGCCAGCTTAGGCCCAGCGCCTCTCCCTTTCTCAGTCCAAGGTGGAATATGAGCATGGTGCAGACCGTCATGGGTCCCATCGGCTCGGCAAGCAGGCATTCGGTGAACCGTGGAAGCTCGTCAGGGGGAAGAAAGTTGCGTGCCCGCAAGTCCGGTTTCGGAAGCTTGATGCCCATGCAGGGATTGCGGTCTATCAGCTCGTTCTCGAGGGCGTCTTGCATGACCTGCTTAAGCTTGACGTGAATACGACGAATCTCGGCGTCGGTGAACCTTCCATTTGAACGAGCCTCAGCGTAGGCGCGTTTAATATCGTCGGGCCTCAGGTCGGCTAGGGGCACGTCTCCGAACAGTTCTCGTATGTGTCGCACGTCGTATCCCTCTCGCTCATAAGAGAGAGGGGAGCCGAATGAGCCCTCTCGGAGCACGTAGAAAGATTCGGCATATGCCGCTACGGTGCTTGGGGCATCCCTAGATGGTTCATAGCTCTCAAGTTCCTCGCGGTACTCGTTGAGGGCGTTTGCGACTTCGCTAGGCCAGTTCTTTGGGTTCTTGCTCTTGCAATGGATAGTCCTCTTGGGTGTTTTGAGATACTTAACCTTGCTGCCGTTCTTTCCGGAGTTTGGGTCTCTCCCAAGAGAGAAGTAAATCTTGAATGAGCCGGGCTTTCCCTTGATGGGTTCGGATGTTCCCTTTGCGGTTGGTTTGATTCTGGTTTCCAAAAGAGTCCTCCAAGGGGATTACGTTAGGCTCGGGGCCGGGGCTTTGAGGGCCTCGGCCCCGAGCCTAACGTAAACTTTTCACCCCTGCAAGCCGTTACCGTAACTGCTAGGGGTGAAAAAGGGGTGAAATAGAATTCTAATAAGAACCAGCAGAAACTCAAAAATAGCTAATCTACCTGCGAATATATATAATAGGGCAAAATTGCATTTGCCCAGGTAAGGTAAATGACCATGACCTCCTAAAGCGGGTGTCGACGGTTCGAATCCGCCGGGGGGGCACCAGAGGAATATCGAGCCCGGTACCGCTATGGTGCCGGGCTCTTCTGGTCTAAGGGCAGGATTCGAGCCGTCGACACCCGCGTCACCAATTTCCCCGCGGGGGGGTCGAATCCGCCCGGAGCACCAGAGATTTGTCGAGCCCGGTACCGCTACGGTGCCGGGCTCTTCTGGTTCAATGCCATGTCAAAAACGAAGCGCCCGCTTGCTGGGGGAGCAAGCGGGCGCCTGTGAGCGAATATGTTTGCGGCGAAAGCCGCGATAAGCGGTGGGGTGGCGACTAGTTGGTCGTACCGGAATCGTCGCCCGTGCTCGTGCCCGAGCCCGAGCCCGAACCAGAAAGTGCGACCGTCAGCGTAATCGTGCTGTCGGTGGACTGCTTGCCAGTGGGGGAGACGCCCGTAACGGTGGCATCCTCGTTACCGCTTACGGGATTGCCGTTCTGGTCACAGAAGCCAATGTTATAGAAACCGGCGTTGTTGAGCGCGGTAACGGCGGCGGAGATGCTCTTGCCGTACAGGTTGCCCGGGACGGTGGCCTTGCCGGACTTCTTGGCAATGACGACGGTAATCGTGGCGCCGGGCTTCTGCTTGCCGCTGGGGTTCCAGCTGATCACGGTGCCCTCGGTAACCGAGTCGTTCTCCTGGTAGCTCACGTCGACGCCAAAGCCTGCCATATCGAGGGCGTTGCGCGCCTGGGCCTCGGTCATGTCGGTCAGGTCGGGGACGGACGTGGTATCCGGGCCGCTCGAGACCTTGTACGAGATGGTCGTGCCCTTCGCGACTTCCTTACCGGCTTCGGTGCCCTGCTCAAAGACCTGGCCCTCATCAGCCTCGTTGGCCTCCTCGGAGGCGTTGCCCTTCAGGCCAACGCTTGCCAGTGCGGCTTCTGCTTGGTCCTTGGTCAGGCCGACAAGTTTGGGAACCTCAACCTTTTCGGAGGGCTTGGGGCCCTTGGAGATTACCAGGTTCACCTTGGTGCCCTTGGTCTTCTTGGTGTTGCCGTTGGGCGTCTGCTCGGCGACCTTGCCCTCGTCGACATCGTCGTTGTAGCTTTGGTCGATGGTGCCGACCTCGAGGCCGGCTTCCTTGATCAGCTCGACAGCAGTCTGCTGGTCCTTGCCCAGCACATCGGGCACGGTGACCTGCTCGCCGCCAAAGAGTCCTGTGGCGAAGGCCACCACGATGCCGATGACGGCAACGGCTGCCACCACGGCGGCGATGATCTTGTTCTTGTTGGATTTGGGCTTTTCGACCTCGTAGGAGCCGGTAGAGCCCGAAACCGAGCTACGGGCGGTATTCTGGCCGCTCACGCCCGAAACGGGACGCACCATGGCGCGTGTCTGATCGGAAAGCTCGCGAGTCTTGGTGGCGCCCAGCTCACCGGGGGCACCGATGATGCGCGTGGGCTCCGAGACGTTGACGGCACGGCCCGACAGGTAGCTGTTGAGCACCTGACGCAGCTCGTCGGCGGTCTGGAAGCGGTTTGCCGGGTCTTTCTCCATGCACTTGAGGATGATGCGCTCAAGGTCGGCGTCGACACCGGAGTTGATCTGGCTCGGCGGAATAGGCAGCTCGTTGACCTGCTTGAGTGCGACCGAGATGGCGTCGTCACCGTCAAAGGGAACGCGGCCGGTGGCGCACTCGTACATCACGACGCCCAGCGAGTAGATATCCGAGGTGGGGCCGAGGTCCTGACCGCGGGTCTGCTCGGGGCTGACGTAGTGGGCGGTTCCCAGCACGTTGTTGTCTTGTGTGAGGTGGCTGTTCTTGGCACGCGCGATGCCAAAGTCCATCACCTTGATGTTGCCGTCGGGCAGCACCATGATGTTCTGCGGCTTAATGTCGCGGTGGATGATCTCGTGCTTGTGGGCGACCGAAAGCGCAGAGCTGATCTGCGAGCCGATCTGGGCGACCTTCTTGGGGTCGAGGGCGCCGTGGCTCTTGATGCCGCTCTTAAGGTCGGTGCCGCGCAGGTACTCCATGACGATGTAATAGGTGTCGCCGTCCTTGCCCCAATCGTAGACGCCCACGATATAGGGGGAGGAGAGACCGGCTGCTGCCTGGGCCTCCTGCTTAAAGCGTGCGGCGAAGGTTGCGTCGCCGGCATACTGTGGCAGCATGATCTTGACGGCTACCGTGCGGTCGAGGACCTGGTCCTGTGCACGGTAGACGGTCGCCATGCCGCCCGTTCCCACCTTATCCTTGAGGAGGTATCTTCCCCCGAGGACCCTCTGTTCCATTC
>CAUASQ010000015.1 GCA_958431945.1 uncultured Collinsella sp.
AAGGGCCAGGCTGCCAAGCTCGCCAACCAGGTGTCGCTGGGCGCCTGCATGGTCGGCATGGCAGACGCCATGGCGTTTGCCGAGCTGAGCGGCCTTGACCTGGAGAAGACCCGCCAGATGATCCTGGGCGGTACCGGCAAGTCCGGCGCCATGGAGAGCCTGGCGCCCAAGGCGCTCGACGGCGACTACAAGCCCGGCTTTATGGTCGAGCACTTCATCAAGGACCTGCGCCTGGCGCTCGCCTACGCCGATGACCGCGAGCTCGCGCTGCCCGGCGCCGACGTCGCCTTTACGCTCTACGACATGCTCGACGCCATCGGTGGCGCCAAGCTGGGCACCCAGGCCATCACAGTCCTCTATAAGGAGGAGGCCGACGCCATCGCCGCCGGTTTGGACTGGTCGCAGTATCGTCCTGAGGAGCATGGCGCTCACGAGGACGGCTGCGGTTGCGGCGAGCACGGCGACGACCATGAGTGCGGTTGCGGTCACCATCACGGCGAGGATCACGAGTGCTGCGGCGGCCACGGCCATGACGACGGCCATGAGTGCTGCTGCGGCCACCATCACGGGGAGTAGCGCCCATGAGCTGGACGTTCGTGGTGTTAGCGCTGGTGCTCTTTCTCTTTGCGATCTACATTGGCTTTTTGTGCGGTCAGTGGGCGTGCGAAAAGCGCGTCATCACCAAGCGCGACTACTGGATTGCCAACTTTGCGGGAGCGGCGGCAGTCGTCCTGCTGACCTGGGTGTTCTCGCTGTTCCCGCTGGTGCAGTTTGCGCCGATCGGCTGGCTCGGCGGCTTTATCGCCGGTCTTAAAATGAGCTTTGGCGAGTCCGTCGGTCCGTGGCGCAAGCACGACGAGGTCTTTAACGTCAACAAGGCTCATCGCGCCGCCGCCGACGCGGGCGACGCCGAGGAGCGCCGCCGTGCGCGTCGCAATGGCGCGGCCGACCGACAGCTCATCTCGGTCACCGATGACAGCAAGGGTGCTGGCAAGCACGCTAAGAAATAGTAAGAAGAGGTAACTATGGCAGAAAACAAAGACGAACAGCTCACCGACGAGGAGCTGGCACAGCTTCAGCTGGCAGAGGAGAACGAGAACGCCGTCGACCGTCTGGTCAAGGAGCTCGGCTGCCCCACGCGCCGCATCCGCCAGTTTGCCGCCCGCGTGCTTCACCTACTTGCCGAGCGCGATCCGCAGCGCGTCGTGCCCTGCGTGCCCGCGCTGGTCGAGGCGCTCGACCGTCCCGAGGCGCAGACCCGCTGGGAGGCCCTCGATGCCCTGACGGCGCTCGCTACCACCTGCCCCGAGCAGCTGGGCGATGCCTTTGAGGGCGCCGAGACTGCACTGTTCGACGAGATCTCCTCCACGCTGCGCTATGCCGCCTTCCGCCTGCTGTG
The DNA here is from genome assembly GCA_958431945.1 of uncultured Collinsella sp. Classification (GTDB taxonomy): domain Bacteria; phylum Actinomycetota; class Coriobacteriia; order Coriobacteriales; family Coriobacteriaceae; genus Collinsella. The sequence goes on from CAUASQ010000015.1 coordinate 1,400, forward strand.
CGTGTGGGGTGCCACGAGCGTCGAGCGTTCGCGCGAGGCTTGGCCCATCCTGGATGAGGCCATCCAGTGCTACCACGGCGACCTTGAGTATCGCGACATGCTCGGTTGCCTGTACGAGTTTTGCCAGGGCGAGATCGACGCCGAGGTTGCCGAGAAGCTCGCGCTGCGCCTTAAGTTCGATGCCGAGAACGGCAAGGGCAGCTATCTCAAGGCCCGTTCGAGCGAGATTTGCGAAATGCTTGTTAAACGTTTTGGCCTGGATCTCTCCAAAAAGAAGAAGCGTGCTAGCGTTAAAAAATCTGACGACGCCGAAGACGAGGAGTAACAGATTATGGCGCACGATGTAGTCCTGATTCCCGGTGACGGTATCGGTCCCGAGATTACGCAGGCCATGCGCCGCGTGGTCGAGGCCACTGGTGTCCAGATCAACTGGAACGTCCAGGAGGCCGGTGCCGGCGTCATGGACGAGTTTGGCACGCCGCTGCCCCAGCACGTGCTCGATGCGGTCGCCGAGACCAAGGTTGCCATCAAGGGCCCCATCACCACGCCGGTCGGCACGGGTTTCCGCAGCGTTAACGTGGCCCTGCGCAAGCATTTTGACCTGTACGCCTGCGTGCGCCCCTGCCTGTCGCAGCCGGGCGACGGCTCGCGCTTCCGCGACGTTGACCTGGTCATCGTGCGCGAGAACACCGAGGACCTCTACGCCGGCATCGAGTTCGATGAGGGCACTGCCGAGGTCGAGGAGCTCTCGCAGCTCGTCGAGCGTTCGGGTCAAAAGACCTTCGCCGCCGATTCCGCGATCTCGATCAAGCCGATCTCCATCGCCAAGAGCCGCCGTATTGTGGAGTATGCCTTTGAGTATGCCCGCCGCTGCGGCCGCAAAAAGGTGACGGCCGTGCATAAGGCCAACATCATGAAGGCGACCGACGGCCTGTTCCTGCGCGTGGCGCGCGAGGTGGCCGCCAACTATCCCGATATCGAGTTCAACGACAAGATCGTCGACGCCACCTGCATGGGCCTGGTCCAGAACCCCAACGACTTCGATGTCCTGGTGCTGCCCAACCTGTACGGCGACATCGTGAGTGACCTGTGCGCCGGCCTGGTGGGCGGCTTGGGTATGGCCCCCGGCTCCAACATCGGTGCCGACTGCGCCATCTTTGAGGCTACGCACGGCTCCGCGCCCGATATCGCGGGCAAGGATATCGCCAACCCCACGGCCGAGATCCTCTCTGCTGCGATGATGCTCGATCACCTGGGCGAGAACGATGCCGCCAATCGTATTCGCGCCGCCGTATCTGCCACGCTCGACGAGGGCGAGCAGGTTACCGGTGACGTGCGTCGTGTCCAGACCGGCTCCGTTGAGGGCGCTGTGGGCACGCAGGCCTTTGCCGATGCCGTTATCGCGCACCTGGTCTAAGGTATGCACGCTGCAAACGCCTAAATAGTACTTAAGTGTTTGCGTATAACCTAAGAATCAATACGCCCGGCGCTCTGCCGGGCGTATTCTATTGGGGACTATGTTTCCTAACAAGGAGTAACTGATATGGGTCTGATTCAAAAGAAGGACGAGAAGGACGAGATCGACGGCATCCAGATCATCGAGCGCGGCGAAGGCCCCGACGGTGATGAGGACGAAAAGATCGACCTGGTCGCCGGCACGTCTGCCGAACATATTGCCGCCGGCACGTCCGCCGAGGAGGAGGACGCCCGACTGGAGGCTCAGATTGCCGCGGATGCCGCTGACGAGAATCTGATGCCCGAGGCCCAGGATGAGGACGACGACTCCGACGTGGACGACCACGCTTGCAAGCACAAGAAGACGATGATTGCCGCCTTTGTGGCCGCTATCGTGATCACTGCTGTGGTCGGCTTCTTTATCGGCAACGGTGGTTTTGGCGGCAAGGGCGTCGGCTCGGCGACCCTGACCGAGGACCAGCTCGATTCGACCGTGGCAAGCTATAGCTACAACGGCAAGAAGAGCGACATCACCGCGCGCGAGGCCATCGAGAGCCAGTATAGCCTCGACACCGTCAAGGACGACGACGGCAACTACACCGCACCGTCTGCCGACGTTATCCTGTCCTACGTGCGCAACCAGATTCTGCTGGACGCTGCCGAGGACGAGGGCATTACCGTCTCTTCCAAGGAGATGAAGCAGTACGCCGAGGATTCCATCGGCACCTCCGACTACAAGACCATGGCCACGCAGTACGGCGTGTCCAAGGACCAGGCCAAGCAGATCGTCCGCCAGTCCGCGACGCTGCAGAAGCTCTACAAGAAGAAGGTGGGCGATAGCTCCGCAAGCATGCCGACCGCCCCGACCGAGCCTGCTGACGGCAACGAGGAGACCGCGAGCAAGGACTACGCCGACTACATCATCAACCTTGCCGGCGACGAGTGGGATAGCTCAAAGGGCACCTGGAAGGACGCCGATAGCACCTACGCCAAGGCCTTTGCCGATGATGCCTTTACGGCCGATAGCGCTACCTATAAGCAGGCCATGACCGCCTACTATACTGCTTATCAGCAGTATTCCTCGCAGGCTTCGAGCGCCAGCTCCAAGTGGACCGAGTATGCTAACGGCCTCTACGCCAAGGCCAACATCAGCATCTACGGCCTGTTTGCGTAAGGTTTGCCTGAGCCGCCGAGCGCGTAGCTGAAATATCTGAATAGCCCGCTAGAACGGATGTTGTTCTAGCGGGCTATTTGCGTTTAGGCGCTGGTGGCTAAATTATGCCTATGAATCTTTAAGTCCAAAAAGATTATCGGCTTCATCGTCAGGCATATATTCCAGCACATCGCCCGGTTGGCAGTCGAGTGCCCGGCATATCGCGTCAAGAGTTGAAAAGCGCACGGCAGAAACCTTGCCCGTCTTGATGCGCGACATATTGACCTGGGAGATGCCCACGCGTTCCGCAAGCTCTTTGGATGAGATCTTGCGTTCGGCAAGCATGCGGTCGAGCCGCAGAATAATCATGGATTCCCCCTAGAGCAACTCGTCATCTTGTTTTTGCAGGATATACCCGTAGCGGAAGATGCTGGCAATCAGGCTAAAAATCAGGCCTGCAAAGAGCATAGAGGGCTCGAATAACTGGCCGACGAACGCATCCGTAAAGCTGCCGCCAAATCCTGAGAGTATCATTCCCGTGATTGCGGCACCAAGAAGCCTCACGGCAACGCCGCCGATAAGGAATAAATTTCCCACTCGACGAAGTGTCTGGTTACATTCAAGGTCAAAGGGCCTGCCTTCCTTTTCAATGTTGAAGAAAAACCTGCGCACGCTTATCGCGATGGTAAGCGCGAGACATGTCATCAAGAGGCTCCCTATGGCAGTGTGACCATCGTGTGCAACGAGCATAAGTGGGGTCTGCGCATCGGTGCCGACGATAGCAAGGCACGGCCCTTCGCCGCCTTGAAGTTCTACGGATTGGAGACACGACCCTTGGGAGAGGCTAGGCAATACGAGTAGAAGGTCAATCGCAATGACTGCGAGAAGTCCCAGAGCGAGCGCGGTGGTAATGCAGATTGTGGCCCATTTGCAGATGCGAGCGAGCTTCCTCAGTTTGGCTATCGTCTGTTCGCGGCTGATGGTTTCATTCGATATAGATGCGTTTCGATGGACCATGACCCCTCCAATCGGCGTTTTGGATGATACTTGTATCATATCAGAATTAACGATAAACGATAAATAATTACGTATACTGAGTAAGTAATGATTGAAAACGATTAGCGTGAGCTATTAGCTCATTTTGGATGCCGGAGTTTGGCGTTCGGGGGATGGGGACAAATGTCAAAACTTCCCGTGATCGCGCAAGCGCTCCATCGCGTTTCCCCGATTCATATGGGAAAACAACTGCAAACGATTGCAAGTAACCGGTGAACGGTCGAAAACTACCGTTCACCGATAATCTCAAAACTGGTTCTAACTGGTATTAAGTCAAAAAGACCAATTCACATATCTTCACAATGACCTGCAATTTTTCTTTACGCTATTTTTAGCCGCCCTGCGTTGTATTGACACGAAAAGAGTTCCGATTTTTTGTCAAAGCGTTTCGAAACGGTTTCAAAACCGCAGGTAGAAGTATTAACGAGCGGTAAACGGTCGATTTATCACCGTGAGCGGTGCAAAAACGTTTTACCGTATGAATCAACGAAAGCGACCTCTTCTGGGGTGATATAGTGACAACAACACGTCACGTGGTTATTACCAGTTTAGAAACCACTGGTCTTCAAGAACGCTATCTAAGAAGCTTTAAGGGCGAGCGCCCGCTGGCTTCCGAAAATCATCGGACTCAGATCGTACACACCTTCGGAAGGGAAATTTGAATGGTTGGCTTTATTCTTACCGGTCATGGACAGTTCGCATCCGGCCTTGCAAGCGCTATCGCTATGGTTGCCGGCGACCAGCCTGCTTTTACCGTCGTTCCTTTTGAGGGCGACCAGGCCGCATCCTACGGTGAGGATCTCCGCGCCGCCATTACCGCCATGCGCGAGGAGTGCGATGGCGTGCTCGTCTTTACCGACCTGCTCGGTGGTACCCCGTTCAACCAGTCGATGATGATTGCCCAGGATGTCGACAACGTCGAGGTTCTGACCGGTATTAACCTCCCCATGGTTATTGAGCTTCTGTTCCTCCGCGGTAACGCCACGCTCGCCGAGCTTGGCGAGCAGGCCGTGACCGTTGGCCAGACGGGCATCACCGCCCAGACGGTCGCGTCCGTTGCCGGCTCCGAGGAAGAGGATATCTTCGGCGACGAGGACGGCATCTAATGGCCGATTTCGGAGCCAACGTCCTGAGCTCCTCGGTCGCCCTTTTAGGCCTGCTTGTCATCATGGGCTTGATTTACACCATCTGGTCGCAAATCAACATGAAGAAGAAGCAGAAGTACTTCAAGGAGCTGCACACCGAGCTCAAGCCGGGTCAGGAGGTTCTTTTCGCCGGCGGTATCTACGGAACCGTCAAAGGCATCGAAGGCGAGAAGGTCCAGATCAAAGTCCGATCCGGAGCCGTCGTAGATGTTTCGCGTTACGCGATTCAGGAGATCAAGTAACTGTCGTCAGCAAATATCGAAAGGAAGCTGATCAACATGGCAGAACCCAACATTCTTCTTACCCGCATCGATAACCGACTGGTTCATGGTCAGGTTGCCACCCAGTGGAACTCCACTCTGGGCTCCAACCTCATCCTCGTCGCCAACGACGACGTGGCGTCCAACACCATGCGCCAGAACCTCATGAAGATGGCCGCTCCCGCCGGCGTCGCTACGCGTTTCTTCTCCCTGCAGAAGACCATCGACGTCATTGGCAAGGCGAGCCCGCGCCAGAAGATCTTCATCGTGGCCGAAACACCGGAAGACGTGCTTACGCTCGTCAAGGGCGGCGTGCCTATAAAGAAGGTAAACATCGGCAACATGCACATGTCGGAAGGAAAGCGCCAAGTCGCCACCTCCGTCGCAGTTAACGACGAGGATGTCGCTGCGTTTAAAGAGCTGCAGGAATTGGGGGTGGAGTTGGAGATCAGGCGCGTTCCGAGCACGCCTGTTGAGGACACGAGCAAGCTCTTCTCGTAATCCTCGTGATCCACGTTGTCAGGAGTGAAACCCTGACGTTCTGTACGTGATATCCAAAGTGCGTACATTCATTTTGAAAGGAGGAGCAAGATGGAATACTCGATCATCCAGATCGCTCTGGTCTTCGTCGTCACGTTCATCGCGGCAATCGACCAGTTTGACTTCCTCGAGTCTCTCTATCAGCCCATCGTCACCGGCGCCGTCATCGGTCTTATCCTTGGCGACCTCAACACCGGTCTTCTCGTGGGTGGTACCTATCAGCTCATGACGATCGGCAACATGCCGATCGGAGGCGCTCAGCCGCCTAACGCCGTCATCGGCGGCATCATGGCAGCCATTCTCGCTATCGCCACGGGCCTCGAGCCCAACGCGGCAGTCGGCCTCGCCATTCCGTTCGCTCTGCTTGGCCAGCTTGGCGTTACCCTGGTCTTCACGCTTATGTCCCCGCTTATGTCCACGGCCGATAACATGGCTCACAACGCGGACACCAAGGGCATCGAGCGCCTGAACTACTTCGCCATGGCTCTGCTTGGCCTGATCTTCGCTGTCGTCGTCACCCTGTTCTTCATCGCTGGCGCTACCATCGGTCAGACCATCGCTTCTGCCATCCCGACTTGGCTGCAGACCGGTCTGTCCGCTGCAGGCGGCATGATGCGCTTCGTCGGCTTCGCCGTCCTGCTCAAGGTTATGATGAACCGCGATATGTGGGGCTTCTTCCTCATGGGCTTTGGCCTCGCGCTCATCACCGTTGCCAACGATTCGCTGGCAACCCCTGCTCTGCTCATCCTCGCTCTCATCGGCTTCGGCATCGCTTTCTGGGACTTCCAGCAGCAGACCGAGCTGAAGGGTGCAGCTGTTTCTGACGGAGGTGACTTCGAAGATGGCATCTAATGAGTATGTGATCCCGGAGCACTACGAGGATCTCACTCCTGCTCCGCAGCTCGACCAGAAGACCCTCAACAAGATGGCTTGGCGCTCCTGCTTCCTGCAGGCATCGTTCAACTACGAGCGCATGCAGGCCGCTGGCTGGCTTTACTCCATCATCCCCGGTCTGGAGAAGATCCACACCAACAAGAACGACCTCGCGGCTTCCATGAGCCACAACCTGGAGTTCTTCAACACCCACCCGTTCCTCGTCACCTTTGTTATGGGCATCGTGCTTTCGCTCGAGCAGAACAAGGTTGACATCCCCACGATCCGCGCCGTCCGCGTCGCCGCAATGGGCCCGCTCGGTGGTATCGGTGACGCCCTGTTCTGGCTGACGCTCGTGCCTATCACGGCCGGCATCACCTCCAACATGGCCATCAACGGCAACGCCGCTGCGCCGATCATCTTCCTGGTGATCTTCAACGCCGTCCAGTTCGCTCTGCGCTTCTGGCTCATGAACTGGTCCTACAAGCTTGGCACCAGCGCTATTGACGCTCTGACCGCCAACATGCAGGCCTTTACGCGTGCCGCTTCCATCATGGGCGTCTTCGTCGTCGGTTGCCTGGTCGTCACCATGGGTGGCACCCAGATCAACCTCGAGATCCCCAACGGCACCACCCGTGGCCTCTCCGCCACTACCGTGATCGTCTCCGAGAAGGAGGCCGAGAACTTCACCGGTATGGAGGGCATCGATACCGAGACCGCTGAGGCCGGTACCATCGCCATGACTAATGAGGACGGCGACGCCCTCACCGCCACCGATGCCGACGGCAACCCTGTCGAGTGCGGCGTCACCGATCTGGGCAACGGCATGGAGTCCGTTACCTACGGCACCGTTACCGAGGATCCGGTCAACTTCTCTGTTGCCGACACCCTCAACACCATCGTCCCGAAGCTTGTCCCGCTTATGCTTACGCTGCTGCTTTACTACATGTTCGCTAAGCACAGCTGGACCCCGACCAAGGGCATTCTGCTGCTCTTCGTCCTTGGCATCCTGGGCGCTGGCCCGCTTGGTCTCTGGCCGAGCATCTGGTAAGGCTCTAGCTTGAGGGGTGTGTCCCTACGCGGCTCACACCCCGACCCCTTAAGCCATGTGTATGTTAAAAGCCGCATGCTCGAAAGAGCGCGCGGCTTTTGTTTTCTTGATGATTCGGGTGTGGCAGACAGATAATGCTAAACACCCTAGGTAGTTAGCCGAATTCGAGCAAAAGGGAGGATAGGATGGCGATCGGAGCGCGTAAGCAACCGCTGTACGATCAGCTGGTCGATATTCTGACCGAAAAGATCGACCATGAATATTGCGCCGGTGACATGATTCCTTCCGAGCGCGAACTTTCGGAGCGCTATGGTCTCTCGCGCACTACGGTACGCCTGGCTCTGCAGGAACTGGAGCGCTTAGGACTGGTGGTTCGGCAGCACGGTCGCGGTACCTTTGTGACCGACCGTTCGGCAAAGGCAACCAATCTCATGCAGTCCTACAGCTTTACCGAGCAGATGCGCGCGATGGGTCGCGACCCCGAGACCACGATTCTCGAGTTTTGCGAGATGGAGGCCGATAAAAATCTGGCCGAGCATATGGGATTGCGTATCGGTGATCGCATTTTTAAGCTTAAGCGCCTTCGTTCTGCCGACAACATGCCCATGATGGTCGAACGCAGCTATCTACCAGTTCGTCAATTTCTGTCCCTAAAGCGACCGCTGCTGGAACGTAAGCCGCTTTACGATGTGATTGAGCAAGACTTTCAGCAAAAGATACGCGTGGCCGAAGAGGAGTTCTATGCGAGCATAGCCCGTCCCACCGACGCCCACCTTTTGGGAATTGTCGAGGGCTCGCCTGTGCTCGATTTGGTCAGGACTACGTATAACGAGTCAAACGAGGTTGTGGAGTACACACTCTCGGTTGCTCGTGCCGATCAGTTTAAATACAAGGTTTACCACCAGCGTAGCGACTAGTGCTCGCATCGTTTCCATATGATGATTCTTTGCATTTAACTGGTTACTACCAGATAACCAACCGAAGTGTATAATTGCACGTCAGAGGATTACTTCTAGAGAGAGGTATTAAAAATGTTCGAGAAGAGTGTCGAGGAGCTCACCGAGCTCGGCGCCCAGATCACCACGGCCGAGATTGCTCAGCAGCCCGAGCTTTGGCGTGATACGCTCAACATCTATCGCGAGAACAAGGAGGCCATCGAGGCCTTCCTGGCCGAGGCTCGCGCTATGGGCGAGGGTCGTCTGTCCGTTGTCTTCACCGGTGCCGGTACGTCCGACTACGTTGGCGATACCTGCGCCCCGTACCTGCGTCACGCTGGCAACACTGATCTCTACGACTTTAAGCCCATCGCCACGACCGACATCGTGAGCGCCCCGCGCGACTTCCTGCGCGCCGAGGATCCCACGCTCGTGGTTTCCTTTGCCCGCTCTGGCAACAGCCCCGAGAGCCTTGCCGCCGTTGCCGTTGCCAAGGAGCTCGTCCACAACGTCAAGTTCCTCAACATCACTTGCGCTCCCGAGGGCAAGCTCGCCGTCGAGTCTGCCGATGATCCCAACGCGCTGACGCTGCTCATTCCGCGCGCCAACGACAAGGGCTTCGCCATGACCGGTTCTTATTCCTGCATGACCCTGCTCTCCACCCTTATTTTCGACACTGCCTCTGACGAGCAGAAGGCCGAGTGGGTCGAGACGATTGCCAAGATGGGCGAGGAGGTCATCTCCCGTGAGCCCGAGATCGCCGATTACCTGGCTGGCGACTTCAACCGCGTGACCTACTTGGGTTCTGGCTCCTTCGGTGGCCTTGCCCAGGAGAGCCAGCTCAAGATCCTTGAGCTCGCTCACGGTCTGGTCGCTACTTCCTACGACACCTCCATGGGCTATCGTCACGGACCTAAGTCCTTCGTCGACGATAAGACGCTCGTCTTCGTGTTCGTCAATAACGACGCCTACACCCGTCAGTACGACATCGACATCCTCAACGAGATCGGTGGCGACGAGATCGCTCAGCACACCATCGCCGTTCAGCAGGAAGGTGCCACCGTCTATGAGGGTGAGTCCTTCACCTTTAAGGGCTACGAGGCACTTCCCGAGGGCTACCTTGCTCTGCCGTTCGTGATGTTTGCCCAGGCTATCAGCCTGCTCAACTCCGTGCGCGTGGGCAACACGCCCGATACGCCGAGCCCCACCGGCACGGTCAACCGCGTGGTTAAGGGCGTGACGATTCACCCCTTCACCGCTTAATCGCGTCCCCCTGTAAGGGCGCCCGTCCGCTCATAACGGCGGGCGGGCGCTTTTTGTTTTACGTGAGCTGGGTATAAGCATCACTACAGTCAACTGCTTTAGAAGCAAGGAGTGCATATGAGCACGTACGCAATTAAGGCTGACAAGTTCTTCTTGCCGGCAGGCCCGCAACTGGGCGGCTATCTTATGGTCGAGGATGGCGTCTTTGGCGCCTGGCAGGCCGACGAGCCCTCTTGCGAGATTAAGGACTACACGGGATCGTGGATCGCACCGGGTATGGTCGATACTCACATCCATGGCTTCTACAACCACTCAACTACCGATAACGATCCCGAGGGCATCGATATCAGCTCGACCGAACTCGCCCGTCGCGGCACCACCAGCTGGCTGCCCACGACGTTCACCGATGGCGTCGAGCAGATCAAGGACGCCTGCGCCGCCATCGCTCAGGCGGACGAGGGTCGCGGCCCCGACTTCTGCGGTGCTCGCATTCAGGGCATCTACCTGGAGGGCCCCTTCTTTACCATGAAGCACGTGGGCGCGCAGAACCCCGCTTATCTTATCGACCCCTCCGAGGAGGTCTTCGATCAGTGGCAGGAGGCTGCGGGTGGTCGCATCGTCAAGAGCGCCATGGCGGCCGAGCGCGACGGTGCCGCTGCTTATGCGGCTGCTCTGAATGCCAAGGGTGTGGTGACCAGCATCGGTCACTCCGACGCCACCTACGATGAGTGCATCGCCGCCATCAACGCCGGTGCCAGCTGCTTTACGCATACCTATAACGGTCAGCGCGGGCTGCATCACCGTGAGCCCGGTGTCGTGGGCGCTGCCATGTCCACGCCCGAGACCTACGCCGAGATCATCTGTGACGGCAAGCACGTTAACCCTGCCGCCATCAAGGCGCTGCTGCAGGCAAAGGGCTGGCAACACACGGTGCTCATCACTGACTGCCTGGGCTGCGGCGGCATGCCCGAGGGCAGCTACACCAGTGGTGGCATGGACGTCATCATGAAGGACAACCTGTGCTGGCTCGCCGACGGCAAGAGCATTGCCGGCTCGGTGCTCACGCTTGCCCAGGGCGTCAAGAACATCGTTGACTGGGGCATCGCCAGCGCCGATATCGCCATTCGCATGGCAACCGAGGTGCCGGCACGCTCCGCGCACATCGAGGATAAGTGCGGCAGCATCATGCCGGGTCGCGACGCCGACTTTGTCGTGTTCGACCATGAGCTTACCCTCGTCGAGACGTATGTTGGCGGCCAGAGCGTCGGCAACGCCTTTACCGAGTAACGATAGAAAAAGACGGCGGGCCCGAATCTGCTCGGACCCGCCGTATGGGTTAAACGCTCAAAAGCACCTTCACAGTTACAGCTTGTTAGCGATCTTCTTTGCCGTGCGCTTAACGCCGGCCACCAGGCCTCCTGCAGGATGCTCCTTCTCGTATGCTAGACGCTTCTCACGTTTGGCGTACTCTTCGACGATGATATCGCCGTACTCATCTTCGATCTTGTCGAAGAAGTCGACGGCGCCCTTAATTTCCTCAGCGGTCGGGTGTCCCTTTTGGACACCGCCGGCGAGTTTGAACGGCCCCCACGTATCAAAGCCGGGGCAGCCGTAGACACCCATAAAGATGGCCTGCCTCATGCGGCAGATGCCATCGATATCCTTGCCGTACCACTTGTTTTTGCCACCGTAGGTCATAAGGCCAAACACCTTGTCCTGCGGCTGCAGCACGTTGGTCAGTACACGTGCCATATCCTTGTCGATCTCGGAGTAATAGATGCCCGTGGCGACGCCGATTAGATGATATTCGTGCAGGTTGGGGTACTCGTTTTTGCCGAGTGACTTCACGTCGAGGGTATCGATCTCGGGGTGCGCCTCGACGATGGCGTCCACGAGCTTTTTCGTATTGCCGTGATGGCGCGAGGCGTAGAGGATGATGGTTCGCATAAGAAGGCCTTTCAGCTGTAATTGCATCAATGTCTGTATGGTACCCCGTTACATGGCTGGGATACCGGACGCATCGATGAACGTGCGGGTTTGTCCTTTGGTCAGGGCCGAGACGGGTACTTGCGAGCAAAAAGCAGTTGTTCGAAAGGATGGGCAATGGAATACGCTCTCTCCAACGATTCGATTTCTATTAAGGTGTCCACGGCTGGTGGTTCGTTTACCTCGATCGAGGCCGGAGGTCGCGAGTATCTGTGGCAGGGCGATCCCGCCGTGTGGTCCGGCCAGGCACCGATTTGCTTCCCGATTTGCGGAGGCTTGCGCGATAACAACGCCATGACGTTTGCCGGGCATCATGTAAAGCTCGCTCGCCATGGGTTTGCGCGCAAACAGGAGTGGAAGCTGCTGAGCCAGAGCGAGAACGAGCTGGCGATGTGCCTGGCTTCGGAGGATAACGCCGCGCTGCTGAGCGATTATCCGTATCCGTTTAAGCTTGTCGCCCGCTATACGCTCGAGGACGCTGCCGTGCGCGTTTCCTATGAGGTCACCAACGAGGGCACCGAGGACATGCCGTTCTTTATTGGCGGTCATCCCGGCTTTAGGTGTCCGCTCGATGAGGGCGAGGCCTATACGGACTACGAGTTGCGCTTTGAGAAGGACGAGGCTGCGGAGCTCTGCACCGCCGTCCCCTCGACTGGCTTGATCGACGTGACCAATCGCTCCAAGAACCCCATGGTGGGAAAGACGCTGCCTCTGTCACATGAGCTCTTCGATTTTGCGGAGACCATCTTTGACGTGCTCGAGAGCCGTCAGGTCACGCTTTCCAAAAAGGGCGAGGACAAGGGCGTCCGCCTGAGCTTTGAGGGCTTCCCATATCTCATTGTGTGGAGCAAGCCCGAGGGCGATTTTGTGGCGGTTGAGCCCTGGGGCGGCCTTTCGACCTGCTCCGATGAGGACGACGTGCTTGAGCATAAGCGCGGCTGCCTTGTCGCCAAGCCCAAGGAGACCGTCGTTCGCTCGTTCACGATTGAGATTCTGTAATTCCGTTTTGTCGACTCGTATCGCGAGGCACAAGGAGCCTGCGAGATAAGGAGCTAAAAATGATCCTCACCGTTACGATGAACCCGTCTGTCGATACGCGCTATCAGCTCGATGAGCTCATTATCGACGACGTCAACCGTGTGACGCCCGAAAAGACCGCCGGCGGCAAGGGCCTTAACGTTGCCCGCGTCCTGGGCCAGCTGGGCGACGACGTTGTGGCAACCGGCCTGCTTGGTGGTCATATGGGCGCCTATATGGAAGAGCTCATGGATGCCAACGGCATTAAGAATGATTTTGTGCCCATCAAGGGCGAGACTCGCATTTGCCTCAACATCCTCCACGCCGGCAACCAGACCGAGCTGCTCGAGAGTGGCCCGACAATTGCCCCCGAGGAACTCGATGCCTTTACCGCCAAGTTTACTGAGCTTGCGGGCAAGGCCGATGTCGTCACCATCTCGGGTTCGCTGCCCCGCGGCGTCGAGGCGGACTACTATGCCAAGATCACGGGCATTGCCGAGAACGCCGGCGCCAAGGTGCTGCTCGATACCTCGGGCGCATCGCTCGAGGCCGCCCTTAAGTCCGAAATTAAGCCCGAGCTGGTCAAGCCTAATCTGACCGAGATTAACGGCCTTCTGGGCACGAGCTTTACCACCGACGATGTGGACGAGCTCCGCGCCGCACTTGCCTCTGACGCCCGCTTCTCCGATATCCCCTGGGTCGTCGTGTCCATGGGTGCCGCCGGTTCCGTGGGCTTCCACAATGGCCGTGCGTTCCGCGCCAAGACTCCCGATATCCCCGCCGTTAACGCCACGGGCTCTGGCGATTCGACCATTGCCGGCTTCGCACATGCCATCGCTGCCGGCGCAGACGACGAGACGGTGCTGCGTACCGCCAACACCTGCGGCAAGCTCAACGCCATGGATCCCATGACCGGCCATCTGGTTATGGACCGTTGGGACGAGGTCTACAACGGCGTTGCCGTGACCGAGCTGTAAGAGCTTGGGCGTCGGCCCCGGCATCGGTTGCTTGCTTGTGGATAGAGCCGATGACAAGTGCGGTAGCATTATGCCGGGGCGCGACGCCGATGACGTCGTGTTTAATCCCGACCTTACCCTGGTCGAGACGTATGTGGGTGGCAACAGCGTCGGTAACGCGTTTGCCGAGTAGCTGCCAAAGAAACGATCCGAGAGGGGATTTAGATGATTTACGGTACACTGGGCGATATCGAGGAATACCGCGGAATGCTCAAGAGCCTCGATGTGCTGATCGACTGGCTCGAGGAGAACGACCCGGCGCAGCTCGAGGTCGGCAGCCATCAGATTCTGGGCGACAAGGTCTTTGCGAACGTCATGGCTCCCACGACGCGTCCCGAGGCCGAGGCTCACTATGAGACGCATCAGCGCTATCACGACCTGCAGATTGACGTCGAGGGCCGTGAGGCCTTTAAGGTTGCCACGGGCAGCCTGACGCTGGTCCAGGAGTTTGACGAGAAGGACGACTACGACCTGGTCGATTCCGACGCTTCGATCGCCGGCGATCTTGCTGACGACAAGTTTGCGCTGTTTGTCGCCGGCGAGCCTCACATGCCCACGCTCGAGTTCCCGGGCGATGGCGCACGGCCGGTCAAGAAGATCTGCTTTAAGCTGCTTGCAGACGCTTACTGGGAAGAGTAGCGCGCTGCTCGTGAGCTAGCGTGATTCCCCTTGGGGGGCGCGTTTAAGCCCCGCTGATCGCGGTTCCTTTGAGGATTGCGGTTGGCGGGGCTTTTCGTTGAGTAGGGGAGTTGCCGGCGGCGTTGTGCTTGGTTTGGCGGATGTTCGCAAGAAATCGGCAACAAAAAAGCCGCCCGAAGGCGGCTATCTTGTGCAATGGAGCCAGCGACCGGGCTCGAACCGGTGACCCCCGCTTTACGAGAGCGGTGCTCTACCAACTGAGCTACGCTGGCGGCCATGTGGTGACGCAACTGAGGCGTCAACGGCTGTCTATGATACGGGACATCGCACATCCGCGCAAGGGTTCTGACGGCTTTTCTCACTTTAAATGCACTAATATTGGAGACGTGATGTCCCGCTCGTATGGGTCTCAAACAGAATGGGGTAGCCATGGCTCAACCCAAGATCCTTCTCACGCGTATCGATGACCGTTTCATTTACGGGCAAGACGTTGAGCTGTGGAACGAAGCCGTGGGTTCCAACCTTGTTTTAATCGTCAACGATGAGATCGCGGCGGATTCGCGCCAATGGGCACCCATGAGGGTGGCGGCGCCGGAAGGCGTTTGGACGCGGTTTTTCTCGGTGCAAAGGACCATCGACATCATTCATACCGCAACGCCGCGTCAGTGGATTCTGATCATGGTAGCCTCACCTGTCGATGCGCTCGCGCTGGTTAAGGGTGGTGTGCCGATCGCCAAGATCAGCATTGGCCATATGCGGGCAAGGGAGGGCAAACGTCCCGCAACGCCCGCAGTCGCCATAGACGACGCAGACGTCGCTGCCCTCAAAGAACTGCAGGCGCTCGGCATAGAACTAGAAATCCGTTATCTCCCCAGCTCCAATCCCGACCCCATCCAACTAGTCATTTAAGAACGTCCCCAATGACTAGGTAGCAAAGCGCCCGTCGGCGGTGGTGCCGGCGGGCGCTGCTGTGCGATATGTTGCGTTGTGGGCTTAGTGCCTCATAAAGTGGTATTCGATCACATTGCTGTAGGGGTGACCCGGGCCCACAATGCCCTGCGGGAACAGCGGCTGGTGCGGCGTGTCGGGGTACATCTCTGCCTCGAGGGCAAAGCCAGCGCCCCAGCCATAGTTGGCATCGTCCTTGGCGTGCTCGTCGCCCAGCCAGTTGCCGGTGTAGAGCTGAACGCCCGGTGCGGTGGTGTAGTAGTCCAGCTCGCGACCGGTCCACATCTCCTCGACGTGCATCGCGCGGCGCAGATTACGGCCGTACTGATAGCCATCGATGCACAGACAGTGATCGTAGCCACGGGCCTGCTTAATCTGCGGGTCATCGGCTTCCATGCCAGGAGCGACAGGGCGCAGCTCGCGGAAGTCAAACGGCGTGCCCTCGACCGGAGCAATCTCGCCGGTGGGGATGTTCTGCTCGTTGATGGGCAGGTAGTGGGCAGCGTTGGCAACAAAGAAGTGCTCACAGTCCATGCCGGCGTTATGACCGGCAAGGTTAAAGTACGTGTGGTTGGTCATGGACACGTAGGTGGCGCGGTCGCTCTCGCAGCCGTACTCGATGCGGAAGACGCCGGTGCGCGTCACGGTAAACACGGCCGTAAAGGTGCGGTTGCCGGGCAGGCCCAGCTCGCCATCCTCAAGAGAGGTGGTCATGCGCACGGCATTGTGGACCTCGTCGAGCTCAACGTCCCACACGCGCTTGTGCAGGCCGTGCTCAAGATCGCTGTGTAGGTTGTTGGCGCCTTCGTTGGCCAGCATATGCCGGTCCGTGCCGGCGATGGTGATCGTGGCACCTGCAGTGCGGTTGGCCACAGGGCCGATGGTCGCGCCAAAGCAGGCGGGGTTGTCAAAGTAATCCTCGAGCTTATCGAAGCCCAGCACCACATCGCGCACGTTGCCGGGGATGTCGGGTACGTCGATGCCCAACACAGTGGCGCCATAGTCCATAATGCGAACGCAGATCTCGGGCCCGTTGAGGGTGTAACGATGAACGGGGGTACCGCACGGCGCGGTGCCGAAAAGCTCGGAAGTGATCATTTGGTTCCTAACATCGAGGTATTTCTGACAAACTGTAGCGCGAACAGGCGAGATTATCACTACACCCCACTAAAGCAGGGGGTATTTTTCTCAAAAAAGTGATGATTGGAGCTGTGCGGGCGTTCATTTCTGACGCGCGCGAGTCTGATACAATTTGTTCGTTATTGTTTGAATTGACGTGAGCGTGGAACAGCGAGGACTCATCGTGATTAAGGCGGAGCGACAGGATAAGGTTCGGCAGCTGCTCGAGGAACAGGGAACGGTCTCGGTCAAGGAGATTTCGGATGCGTTAGGTGTCTCGGATATGACGATCCGCCGTGACCTTGAGGAGCTTGCGAGCCTGGGCGAGATCGAGCGCGTGCACGGCGGAGCCCGCAGTGCGCAGGGCCGTCCACACGCTATGCTGCGCCATGAGTATTCGCACAGCGAAAAGCGCACGAAGCATGCCGAGGAAAAGTTGCAGATTGCGCGCCGTTCTGTGGAGCTTATCGAGGAAGGCTCGACCATCTTTTTGGGCACGGGCACCACGGTTGAGCAGATGGCCTCGATGCTGCCGGCGTTTCGCCTGCGCATTGTGACCAATTCGCTTTCGGTGTTTAACCTGCTCGAGGCGCGCGAAGACTGCGACCTGTGCCTGGTGGGCGGCATGTACCGTCGCCGCACCGCCGCTTTTGTGGGACCAACGGCCGAGGATACCCTGCGTGCGCTGGGCATCGACGCGGCGTTTATCGGTGCCAACGGCATTCTGGACGGCGACGTGTCTACATCCAATATGGAAGAGGGCCGCATCCAGCAGCTCGCCTTTAGCAAGGCCGACTCGCGCTATCTGATCGCCGACTCCAGCAAGATCGGCAAGCGCGACTTCTACACCTTCTGCCGCCTGGACAATTTGGACGCCGTGGTGTGCGAGCCGGGCATCGCCGCCGAGGATCGTGCCGCCATCGAGGAACACACGCAGGTTATTTGCTAGTTATCGCTACGGGATTGCCAACGGGTGATGCGGGAGGACTTTTACCTCCTGTCATTGTGGAAACCAGCGTGTCAGCGCTACGCGATATGACGCGCAAATAAGGACTCCACTATCAAATCGTCTCAACCTGTAACAGGTAGGGGTGAAACCACCAACCAGATGTTACAGATTGAGACAATTCGGCGGGGCCAACCTTGTTTGTCTCGATCTGTAACGGTTAGGACTTAAAAACTCGGCTACGTGTTACAGATCGAGACAAAAGAAAAAGAACATTAGGACTTGAAAATAAAGTTTTGATAAGGGATTCGCCCAGTTAAGACGGTGCGGCAGACAATTGAGATTAGTTTGCCTCCGGAGTCGTAAGCATAATGAGTCAGTTCGATGACCGGAAGTTTTGCAACACCATAATTACTGGCTTCGGAATCGCTAAGCTGACGTGCTCTATAGCTTTCCCTAACAGATTGGATAGACTTGGACAAGTCGTCCATGATTCTGCTAAATGCCTGAAAATCTAACTGGTTATTCGGAACGCGTGACTTTGAAATGAAGAACGTATCAGCACCTATGAAGCTGCCTTCAAGTTCGTAGGTCAATTCAAGACGCTGAATTTCATCGCGACTTTGACATCCAAATTGTTGGAGCATCATTACGGAAATTGGACGACCTGATGTGAGGCCGCCGAAATGTTTGGTGATGGCATCCGGATCAACGCCATCGCAATGGCTTGTAAAGTCAAAGTCTAAAAGTGAATTGAGCTCGCTAACGCGTTTCGGTGCAACAAACGATCCCTTACCTTGGATTCGATAGATACTTCCACGACGCTCCAGCTCACTCATGGCAAGTCGGACGGTTGTTCTGCTTACGGCGTATTCGTCGCAGAGTTCCATTTCTGTTGGAAGTTTATCGTCTGCTTGATATTCATCGACGATCTGCTTGAGCAGCGCGTCGGTGAGCTGTAAATAGAGTGGCCGTTTTTCGTGTGTATCGAGCATTAGAGCCTCAGTTTGCATGTTGGTTATACCTGATGGTTGCCTCAGTCGGGATGTAACGTGGGCAAGGTAACCTTAACGTATCACAGAGCGGCTCAGCATGACGATCTGATGCCTGTATCCACGAAGGGCTTGTCCGAGCGTGAAGATATTCTGGGGCAGGCAAATACCGTTCATGGAGTCCCCGATATGTTGGAGGTCAGCGCCGGCTGCTTTTGCTGCAAGGCCTATTTTCTTAATGGTCTCGCTGTCGCAGGAGTCTTGACTCGTCCCGTTCGCCGCCATGACGAGAACCTTCTCTTCAATTGACTTGCCTACGTTGTGGGATCGTACAAAGTCTACGATGGCGCGCAGGTCTGCTTCTTGGAAGCAAGGGACGGTGTAGGGGGCTGGCACGAGAAGGATATCGACGCCGAGGTCAACAAACTTGCGCGCAATTTCGAGCGTCATGACAGGTTCCGCAACGCCCGCTCCATGCATTTTTCCGGCTATGACCAGGCCATTGAAATGCTCTTTGGAGAGTTTAATCGAATGGGCGATTGCATCGTTGGAGACGCCGGTTCCAGGGTTGCCCGTCAGGCAGATAAAATCAAATCCGAGTTCGTTAGCCTTTTCTAAGGTCTTGGGAGAGACGCGAC
>CAUASQ010000016.1 GCA_958431945.1 uncultured Collinsella sp.
GCTGCGGAAACGCGGGGTCCGTTCAGGCTGTTGCGTTGAGATTGAAAATCAACCGGCTTTATCTTCACTCCGGTTGCTTTGCAAAGTCGTTCAGATAAAGCCTGTCCCGCCCGCAAAGCACCCCTCGACCTACCGGGGATTGCTATGACGTACGTTGGCTGATTTGGGTTGGAATGAAAGGTTTGCGGAGGGTTGTGGACAGTTAGTTCAGATACGTATTTTTTGGCCGTGCTTCTTGGCGCTAATAGAGTGGTTTGAAGTCACTTTGAGCCCCATGGCAACCTTTCTCCCCCTTATATGAGCGTCTCCACCGGTTCAGAAAGTCAAATTCAGCCCAATCGGGCTCAGGTCGGCCTTTACACACCCTCTGAAAAATACGTATCTGAACTAACTGTCCAGCGACATTCTCGATCAACAGCAAAAGGCCTCCTGGCGAATGAAAATTCGCCAGGAGGCCCCTTACAAAACGTGGGCTCCTTCGTTCGAATGAACGAAGGAGCCCATACTCTTTTTTTAGGACAGGAGGCCGCGAGTCGGGCCACCAGCCGCCAATCAATCGCACTCGCCAAGCGAGCGGCGCAGCGTGCGCACAGCGCCAAGCAAATTGGCATCGTTGCCGTTCTGTGCTGGCTTGATGCAGGGCCTCGGTATGGTGGGAAGAACGTGAGCCTGATCCATCATGCGCTCAAATGCCTCAAACAGCTCGGGACGGGCGCTGATTCCGCCGCCGACCACGATGACCTCAGGGTCGATGACCGACTGCAACCCCATCAGCATGTTGTCGAAGACCAACGCGTATGCATCCAGACCGCGACGAGCGTCCTCATCCCCCTCTTCAATCCAAGAGAAAATCCGATATCCGTCGATATCATCGGTCGGATCAATCCCCTTCGCCGCACACACCTGGTCTCGGAGCGCCCGCCAGCTGGTGACATCACCGTACACCGACCCAAAGGTCACGGGCTTGCGCACATCGTTGCTCACAAAGCACACGGTGCCGGCGAGATTGTGCGCGCCTCGCAAGATGTGACCGTCAACAACGATGGCACCGCCGAGACCCGTACCGATCACCACCATCAACCCCAGGGAGACCCCCTTCAGCGCGCCGACGGCATATTCTCCCAGTGCCGCGCACATCGCATCGTTCTCGATGGTTACGGGAAGCCCCGTGCTCTCGCGCAAGATGCGACCGAGCGGATATCCGTCCAAACAGTGAAGGGCGCCGCCTCCCCCAACCACGCCATCGGAATCGCCTTCGGAAAAGACTCCGGGCATACTTATTCCCACACCCCTCACCCGGGCGCGATGGGGCTCGATCACCGAGCGGAACGTTTCGATAACCTGGTCGGCGGGCGAGGTGCATGTTGGGATACTTCCGTGCTCCTCAATGTGGTAGTCGGCGTTCACCACCGCCCATTTCACCTGAGTGCCGCCCGCATCTATACCGAAATAGCAGTCCATAATCTTATCCCCTGTCCCATAGGGTTAGTCCAGGTCCTCGCCGTTGCTCTCGATGACCTTCTTGTACCAATAGAAGCTGTCCTTGCGGCTGCGCGCGAGCGTGCCCTTGCCCTCGTCGTCGCGGTCGACGTAGACGAAGCCGTAGCGCTTGCGCATCTCGCCCGTGCCGGCGCTGATCAGGTCGATGCAGCCCCACATGGTGTAGCCCATGAGGTCCACGCCGTCGAGTTCCACGGCATCGTCCATGCTCTGGATGTTCTTGCGCAGGTAGTCGATGCGGTAGCCGTCATGGATGGAGCCGTCGGCCTTCACCTCGTCGCTCCAGCCGATACCGTTCTCCACGATCCAAAGCGGCTTGTGATAGCGGTCGTAGAGCTCGTTCAAGGCGATGCGCAGGCAGTACGGATCGGTCGCCCAGCCCCAGGCGTTGGTCTCGAGGTAGGGGTTTTTCACCATGCCGAAAGCGAGATTGCCGGACGCGACCTCGAGCTCCTTCTGGCGCAACGATACCGTCGAGCCTCCGTAGCACGAGAACGACAGGAAATCTGCCGGATAGGTTGCGAGAAGCTCGAGGTCGTTCTCGCCCATTTCCAGCTTGATGCCCGCGCGCTCCATCTCCCTCAAGCGATAGGCGGGATAGTGGCCGCCCACCTGCACGTCGGCATACCACAGCGCGTCACGCTCGCGTTCCATGGCGAGCAGATGATCGGCGGGGTCGGCGGAATAGGAGTAGATGGGGTTGTACGCGAGCATCTGACCCACCATGATCTTAGGGGAGATTTGGTGCGCCGACCGAACCGTAAGGGCAGACGCCACGAACTGGTTGTGCGCCGCCTGGGCCTTCGCATGGGGGCTCCCATCCGTAAGCCCGCCCGCCATGAAGCTCCCCATGCTCATCATGTTGATCTCGTTGAAGGTGAGCCAGTACTTCACCTTGCCCTGATAGTGCTTCATGACGCAGGTGGCGTAGCGCACGAACAGGTCGATGAGCTCGCGGCTCTTCCAACCGCCGTACTTGTTCACGAGCGCGAGCGGGGTCTCGTAGTGCGAGAGCGTCACGAGCGGTTCGATGCCGTACTTAGCGCACTCGTCAAACACGGCGTCGTAGAACGCTAGACCCTCGGTGTTGGGCTCAGCCTCCTCGCCCGTGGGGAAGATGCGCGCCCAGTTCATGGACAGGCGGAAGCACTTGAAGCCCATCTCGCCCATGAGGGCGATATCCTCGGCGTAGTGGTGGTAGAAGTCGGTGGCCGTGTGGCTGGGATAGTAGTAGCCATCAACCACCGCCACCTCCAGCCCTTCAGGAAGTCCCTCCTCGCAAACCGCATACACGGGAAGCGCGCCGGTTTCCCCTGTCGCGGTATTACGCCACGTTATCTGCCGTGACACCGTATGGCTACCGCTGGTCATGGCGTCCGAGGTGTTCGGTCCTTTGCCGCCCTCTTCCCAGCCGCCCTCATACTGGTTGGCGGCGGTGGCGCCACCCCACAGGAAACCTTCCGGAAATGCCATTGGGTACCTCCTCGATCGTGAAAACATCTTCATGAAACGGGAAGACGGGCTGCATGGCAGTCCCGGCTTCCCGTCAGATAATCAGTTAGGCGCTTGCACACATGCGTTGATAGACCGTGATGAAGCGCTCGGCAAGGATACGGAAGCCCTCAGCGCTCATGAGCTGATCCTCCGCATGCAGCAAGATGATGCGAAACGGCAGCTCCTCGCCGCTGGCCTCTTGCTGAAGCAGTTTCATGTGAGCGTCGTGGCCTGCGTTGAACACCACGTTGCCCTCGTCGATAAGTTTCCGGGCGGCCTCAAAATCACCATTCTCGGCACAGGTTATCGCTTCGAGGTAGCAGCTGCGCGCGCTCCCCACCTGAGCGACGATAGAGAAGCACGTCATTTCAAACTGATCGATCGCTTCTTGTTTGATCTCTGACATGGCTATGCCCCCAGCAACTTTCGAGCCTGTTTGAGCACGGCCTCGCCGTTCATTGTCCCATACGCTGTCATATCAATCGGCTCCACCGGACAGTTCACTTGATTCTTCACCTTGTTGAGTTCAAAGCGAACCTGCGGTCCCAGCAGGATAACGTCGCTATCCGCATATTCCGCCGCTTGGTTGACAGGGTGCGCCTCGATGGTGCACACGAAACCGTCTTTTTCAGCCGCCTGTTGCATGCGCTGTACCAGCATGCTCGTCGAAGCGCCCGCGGCGCACATAAGTACGATATGTTTCATCCTACGCTCCCAACCTCATGGAAAATGATGGTGTGAATATGAAAATCCCTATGCGGCCGATTCCTCGAGAGCGGCCTGCTCCTC
The DNA here is from genome assembly GCA_958431945.1 of uncultured Collinsella sp. GTDB lineage: Bacteria > Actinomycetota > Coriobacteriia > Coriobacteriales > Coriobacteriaceae > Collinsella. The sequence goes on from CAUASQ010000016.1 coordinate 3,784, forward strand.
TCGCAACGCCTGGCGATCAGCCATAAGGGTGAAGGGGGTATACATGAGCACCGACACCGCCAAAACCGCAACCGAGATCACCAGGCACCCGATGCCGCCCTGCATGAATGCGATGACCGGCTGGGGAAGCACCCAGGGAAGCTGAATCGTGGGATTGAACGCAGCCCCAAGACCGAGGGCGTAAAGCGCCTGGACCACGATGGCGCAGACCGGGATGTTCAGCACGAACGGGATGAAGTACGTGGGATTCAGCACGACCGGCAGACCGAACATGAGCGGCTCGGAGATATTGAAAAGCGACGGAACAAGCGCGATGCCGCGAATCGCCTTGAAGCGCTCGGACTTGGTAAAGAGCAGCGAGATGCTGATGCCCAGGGCGTTAGCCTGGCCACCGATGGCGGTGCCGAGCGCGACGACGGCCCAAGCGCCATAGGGCAGTGCCTCGCCCGCGATGATGGCCTCGGTGTTAGCAGCGCTGCAAGCCATGATTACCGGAGCGTAGAAGTTGAGCATCACGTTGGGGTGGACACCGAAGAACCAGAAGATCGACTGCAGCGAGCACACGATGATATAGGCCAAAGGAGAGGCACCGACCATCGTGACCGGCGTGCCGATCAAGGTGTTGATCATATCGAACAGGTTGCCCCACGGGGTGAAAGAAAGACCCCACTTGGCGAACCACACCGCAGTGAATAGCACGATGGCGGCAAACATCGGCGACAGCGAGTCTGCAACCATGGGCGGAACCATATCGGGGAGCTTGATTTCAAGCTTGCTCATCAAAATGGCTGTCACCTTCGGCACGATCAGGCCAAGCAGAATGGCGACGAAGATGCCGTTCGATCCCATGTACGACGTGTTGATGAAACTCGCCATGGGAATATCCTCGAACGATTGCTGCGGCATGAATGCCAAAAACACCGCGCCGCTCACGATGCCACCGGTATAACCGCTAAGGCCGCATACCTTACCCCACCTCAAACCGATGAAGAAGGAGATGTATATACCCATCATGTTCATGGTAACGGTGAGGATGGAGTTGCCGGTCGCCATGAGACCGCTCGAAACCACCCAATCGGAGAACCCCGGAATGGGGAAGTTGATGAGAATCGCGATAACCGAGACGCCAAGGGTCATGGGCAGCGTGCACATCATGCCGCCCATGAGGGCGTCGAGCATCTTGCTGTCAGCAACCTTGCTTGCCACAGGTGCGATTGTCTTATCCATTATGTTTTGGATCTTGTCGAATACCGCCATGTTTCAGCTCCAATCTTTGCAGTGAACTCTATCGATGCCCGTGTGCGGCATCTTCCCCTCTAGATAGCGCATCCACCTCTCTTCAAAATCACAACGACGTGCTTCAGGCAGTACGCCATTCAGCGTGAATTGGCGAGATTGCCCCAGCGGACGCTTACGTCAGGTCCGCGTACGTCACGAGCCCCACGTCCTGCTCTGCAAGCCATGCGGCGACATCAGGGTCGACAAGCATCGCGGCTTCCCGGATGCGGGCCTCGAGCATGGTCGAGTTATCTCGCAAGTACGCGTCGATATAACCTGGGTGAAACACCATGAGACGGCATATCCCTTCCGGTGTCGTTTCAAGCGCCTCTCGAAGCGCCGCAAAGGGATCCGCTTCATATGACGAGAAATCCTTGGGAACATAGGAAAGCACCGGCGTCGAGCGAAAGGTGACTGGCTCGCCCGGAGCACCCATCGCGAAATAGGGCAGGCCGTGGCGCTCGGCAACGATCTCAAGGCCGCGGAAGAACATGGGGCTTGCGACCGCATGTCCCTCGAAGTAATCGGGCTCACGCCCGACGAGCTCAAGGAATCGCCGATACTGCGCCTCGATTTCGATAATGACCTCGTCAAGCACCACGAAGTCCTCCCCAGCCCGCGCGGCGGCGCGATATGCTGAGCTCCGCTTGAAATTGCCATCATCGTCAACGATGCTCGAGATGAGCGAGGAATCGCTGAGGGGCCTACCCGTGCAGATATTGGTGTGCTGACCCAAGCAGAGATCCTTGATTTGCAGGCGCGCCAAACCGCTTTCTGCAAGCGGCATGTTGGTCATGACACCCACCGAGCGAATGAGCCCCGCTTGGACCGCGGCCGCTATCCCGCAATTAACACCGTCGCTGTAACCTAAATCGTCGGCGCGCAGCAATAACCGCTTCATCCGATCCTCCTCAACCGATATCTCGTCGAGCGGCAAAGCAACGAAGCGATGCCCTGTGTAGAGCCGATGCCGTGTTCCGGCGGGGCGGCAAGCTTCGTCGTCTCTTCTTGCATTAAGTATGACGCCGGCTATATCCAAAATCGGTTACATGCTGTGCCACAAGGTTGCGAGATGGCTACGCGAGTTTCATAACGTGAAACTCCGCAGGAATACCGGCATGTTTGAGCTATAGTTTGGTCAAATGAGGCCCTCTTATTCGGGCCACTGAGCATAAAGGGGACAGCCATCATGGAAAAATCCATCTCGATGGGATCGGTTGCCGAACGGTTGCTTGACTACATCGACACCGCAATGCAGCACGACACCAACTACGAGATAGCGACCACGCTGGTGAAAAACTACAGCAAGCTGAGCGAGCTCTCGATTGGAGAAATCGCCGACATGTGCTTCGTCTCGAAGGCTTCAGTGTCGCGATTCTGCCGGTTTATGGGTTTCGCTGATTTCAAGGACCTGCGCAACCAGCTTGAACATGACGTCCTCAAAACCGGGTTGTTTCCACATGCCTTTGTAGAACAGCTGTCAAACGACACGGAAGGCGCTCTGGCATCCTACCGGGAGGCGATCCTGCTCAAAATCGAAACGACCATCTCGGCGGCAAACATCGCGAAACTGCCCGCCATTGTCGATGATTTGCACGACAGCGGGCATGTCGCGTTCTTCTCCCACCACTTCCTCTGGGACGTGGGCCGCTACTTCCAAAGCAGGCTCACCATCATGAACCGGCCCATCGAGCTTTACCTCGATTATTCATCGCAGCTCGCCTGCGCGCAATCGCTCACCAAATCCAGCCTCGCCATCATTTGCAGCATAGGGGGAACATACCCCATTCGTTATCCAGAAATCGTCAACGCACTCGCCGCCTCCGGCTGTCGTCTTCTCGCCATCACACAAAACACCTCAAGCGCCTACTGGAACCATGCCTCCTGCATACTGAGCTGCGGAGTGACCAACAACATCGACACGGGCAAGTTCGGTGCGCTTGCCGCCATCGACTTGATAGTCATGGAATACCTGAGGCGTTATGGAGCCGATTCCGGTACTGGCGAGTAATCTCGTCGGACCACCGACGCTCAGCAGGGCAAGCCGTTTTCTCTAATCACGTCCTGATACCAGAAGAAGCTGTCCTTCCTGAAACGAGCGCATTGCTTCGCATCGGTTTCCGTGCGATCGACATACAGAAGGCCGTAGCGCTTAGTGAACCCCTGATGACTTGAGCATAGATCCATGAGGCTCCAAACGCAGTAGCCGAAGACGGGATAGCCTTCGCGAATGAGCTCCTCGACCTCGCCCAAATGTCGTGAAAGGTATTCGATGCGCACGGCATCATGCACCCTGTTCTCCTCGTCAAGTGACTCGGAAAGCGCCATGCCGTTCTCCGTGACGATCATCGGAAGCTGGTAGCGATCGTAGAGCTTGCGCATGCCCACGCGAAGCCCAAGGGGGTCGATGCCGTTCGACATCCACTCGGTCGGCGCGATCGCAGGGTTATCGCAGAGTTCGAAATCCCCGCCCGACCACGGAGGGAACCGGTCGAAGCGGATGGGCTCCGTGCGCTCATGCGCACAATTGCTGAAATAGTAGTTCACCCCAAGAAAATCGGGCCTCGTCGCGACCAGGATGTCGTGGTCCCCGCACTCAACAACAGGGTAGAAACCTTCGCGCTCCAGGTAATAGCGCGCATAAGGCGAGATGTCGCCGCGCACACTCAGGTCGAGCAGGTAGTTCTGCATCATCTCCTCGGCGTTCATGGCCGCAAGCACATCCGCCGAAGCGCTCGTCCGCGGGTTGACCACCTGCATGGCGACAACGGGGCCGATCTGCGCATCGGGGTCGATCTGTCGCAGGCACGCGATGGCGCGATGCTCGGCAAGAGCGACATGATAGCTCATCTGGCAGGCGTTCTTCTGCCGTTGGCGCGGATCGGTTTCGGTGTCACCCGTGTTGCTGGGCGCGGAGGTCGCAATTAGCTGTTCATTCACGGTAACCCAGCGCTTGACGCGCCCCTTGAAGTGCGTGAAGCAGATTTCGGCATAGCGCACATAGAAGTCGATCATCTTACGGCTCTTCCAGCCGCCGAAGGCCTCGACCAACGCACTCGGACATTCGAAGTGATACAGGGTGACCAAGGGCTCGATCCCTCGCTCCAGCAGGTAGTCAATCAGCTGGTCATAAAACGCCAAGCCCTCAGGATTGGGATCCCCCGAGGCATCGGGCATGATGCGGCTCCAAGCGAAACCCATCCGGTAGACCTTGATGCCGAGCTCGGCCATGAGGTCGACATCCTCACGCCAGTGATGATAGTGGTCCGAGGCGATCTTGTTATCGGCGATGCCGGGACGCCCCGGGCCGCGATCGGTGGTTGCCGGACCTTTGCCTCCTTCATCATACCCACCCTCAACCTGAAAAGCGCTGGTGGAAGCACCCCAGAGGAAACCTTCGGGAAACCGGTGCTGAGTCATGAGTTCAACCTCTCGTCACGGATGTCACTTCTTGCAACTCCCGTTATAACGGATGTACGAACCAAAGCCTGTTACTCATTCCCGGGCAATGTTTCACGATTTGAAAACGGCCGTGCCATCATGCACCGCAAACTCTAAAGAACATGCCGTCGCGAAGGCCAAGCCTCATGCCCGCCACCGTCACGTGCCGGCGCCGCACACCGCCAAGCCGCTACTCCCCGTCGCGGAAGGTCAGGAGGTCGCGGTAGTCCGTGTCGCGCGTGCTGCCCGTCTTCGAGAACGGGTTCACCGAAGCAGGACACCTCATCCTCAAGATCTACCTCCTCGACGAAACCAAGGTCGATTTAGGAGACGCAACGTTACTACAGCGCAGGGAAAACGGCCCGCCGAATAAAATCGGATCGATCCCCCGTCTTTCGGTCGATTGCCACCACCATGGATGCCGGAAAGCGCACGGTAACTGCAACAAGCGGCTCATCAGCAACAACGCCAGGCCTGACATGGATGCGCTCAAGACGACCCGTCCAAGTCTCTTGCTCAAACTCTACGCTCTCGCGCTCGATATCTTCGTCTGTCAGGACCGATCCATCAGCTAGTTTGTACTCAGTCATTATCTAGAACCTCCCTCTCAGACAAACCATGCTTGAGAGCATTGCGGTGGACAATTGCCATGGAAGTATCCTCTCCTCCAGGCAGAGTTTGTCATACTCATTGCATGACAAACTCTGCCTTGATACGTTCCCCACCCCATGCTCATCGGCAAAGCTCAAGGCCATAAGCGAAATAAGCTTCTAACACCGAACGATTCCTACCGCTACCCATCAGACCTCTCCAGCAACATCCGTAAGTCATCGATGGGCGGCAGAGCATCGAGCAACTCTCGTGGCATATCCTTCGACGTCTTATAGGTGGCCACGCCCATGGGTTTTGTGAAGTCTTGGATCACATAGTCAACAAATCCCTTGTCCATGTCTTTGCAAAGCACAAGGCCTATGGAGGGATTCTCGTGCTCGCGACGCTCAAAGTCGTCCAGGATGCGTAGATAGCCAGAGAGCTGGCCGAGATAGGCCGGCTTGAAGGGGCCGCTCTTGAGCTCGACTGCAACTAAACAGTTGAGGTCGCGGTTGAAGAACAGGAGGTCGATGTACTGATCGATGCCAAAGGCGTCGAGATGGTACTGGTTTCCCACAAACGCGAAGGCTCGACCGAACGTCATGATGAACTGCTTGATATTCTGCACGATGCCTTGCTCTAACACGCGCTCGTCGCCATCCTCCGCATCGCGCACCCCGAGTTCCTCAACATTGATAAAGTCGAGCAGATACTCGTCCTTGAACGTGGCGATAGCGCGCAGCGCCTGCTGACCCTTTGGCAGCGTTGAGAGGAAGTTGTTGGAGACCTCTCCTTGATGATGAAAGTCGTCCGCCTTCAGCGAGCGTTTGAGCGCCTCCACACTTAAGTGCTCAAATGCGCACTTGTGAATGTAGAAGAGCCGCTCGTCAAGGGTCTTAGCACCTGCAAGGATATACCGATGATGGGTAAACCCAATCGCTAAAAAATCATCGAGAGAACATGCGTTTGAATTCGGCACTTGCAAGTGACGAATTTGCAGAAGGCCACCGTCTGAAGATTCGTCACTCACGAGTGACGAATCGAGAAACGCCTGTTCATCGCCCGGAGCAGACCAAGCTTCAAAGAAGATTCGCATATATTTGAGACTTGTTGTGGAGAAGCCCCTGAGTCCTGGCAGCTCCTTCCGCAATTGTTCGCTGATGGTTTTGAGCGCGTTGGTTCCCCACGTGCCATTGCGCGTGTTGGCGGAGACGTAGCCTCCCACGGCGAAATAGAGCTGCAGCTGCTTAGCGTTGGCGCTCTTCGCCGCAGCATACTGCGCACGCAATATCGCCGTCTTGATGGTCTGAACTTCCTCACGATAGCCCGTAATCTCTGACATCATGGCGTCCTCCTCTTCTTACGAACTTGTGTTCCATGACGCGTTCCATGCTATCAACGCGTGCGGACACAAAATTGCGCGTACCATAGAGGCGTTTTCTGCTTCGCCTCGTTTGGGAGATGTATGTCCAAACCCTCATCCGCACTCGACGCCAGCTCTTGCGATGTTTACGCCGACTCCGCGCGCCACCCTCTCACGCGCACATGGTGCGTAGCTGCGCTCGCCCTCATCTGCTGCGCGCTCTGGGGCAGTGCGATCCCCTGCATCAAGATCGGCTACGAGCTTCTCGGCATCCAAAACGGCGACGTACCATCGGAGTTTCTCTTCGCTGGCGTGCGCTTTATGCTTGCCGGCGCTATCGCACTTGCCGCTGCAGTCATAACAAGACGTCGCTTGCCTCGCGTCTCACGCACGGGATGGCCACTCGTTATCAGACTCTCGCTTGCCCAAACTATCGTGCAGTACGCCTTCTTTTATATCGGCGTTTCAAACGCTTCGGGTGTGCGCGGCTCAATCGTCAACGCTATGAACACGTTTCTCTGCGTGTTGATGGCAGCGCTCGTGTTCCGGCAAGAACGGCTCACTGCGCGCAAAGTCCTCGGCTGCGCTATAGGTTTTGCCGGAGTCGTTATCGTCAACCTCACCGGTGGCGATAGCGGCGGCGCCGTCACGCTCACAGGCGAGGGCTTCATCCTTATTGCCGCTGTCTCCTACGCTGTCTCGTCTGCCCTCATCCACACCTACTCCCAGCGCGAGGACCCCGTGGCGCTCAGCGGCTACCAGTTTATCAGCCCTAGTCATCGCGCAAAGCCCCTTCGGCAGCACACGGTGCAATTGAGTCACCGTAGGCCGGGGCGGGAGGGGCCGAGTTTCCTCCTGAGCGACTCTGCTTGCAGCCGGAGCGAAAGGGGGAAATCTCGGCCCCTCCCGCCCCGGCCGGACAGGTCAACTACACCGTGTGCTGCGGCAGGTCCTGCAGGGCGATGACGTCCATGCCCATGTCGTTGGCGCTGCCGTGACCCTGCTGGTCCTCGCGCACGGCCTCGATGGCACTCACGTACGTGTTGGCCGCAGACATCGCCGTCACGCAGGTCACGCCACGACGGACGGCCTCGGTGCGCAGTAGATAGCCGTCGCCGCGCGAACCCGGACCATACGGCGTGTTGATGATTACCGCAATCTTGCCATCGGCGATGAGGTCGCCGATGTTGGGACGCTCGCCGTCGTGCGGGCCGCTGATCTTCTCCACGACCTCGCATGTCACGTTGCCGCCGCGCAGCACGCGCGCCGTGCCCTCGGTGGAGCAGATGTCAAAGCCCAGGTAGCGCAGGATACGGGCGACCGAAAGGATGTGGCGCTTGTCTCGGTCGCACACGCTGATGAACACCTTGCCGGCGCTCGGGTCGGGCAGCTTGTAGTCGATCGCCAGCTGCGTCTTGGCGTATGCCTCGGGATAGCTCTTGGCGATACCCATGACCTCGCCCGTCGACTTCATCTCGGGCCCCAGGATAACGTCGGCACCCGGGAAACGGCCCCAGGGCATAACGGCTTCCTTCATGCAGAACCAGTCCAGCTGACGCTCGTCGCTCGGCAGGCCCAGGCTGGCGATGGAATCGCCTGCCATGATACGCGCCGCGCACTTGGCCAGCGGCACGCCGGTGGCCTTGGAGATAAACGGCACGGTGCGGCTGGCACGCGGGTTGGCCTCGATCACGTAGACGGTCTCGCCCTTGATGGCGTACTGCACGTTGACCAGGCCGCGTACGCCCAGCGCCATCGCGATGCGGCGCGTGGTCTCGCGAAGCTTTGCCTGCAGGCTCTCGCTAAAGCTGAACGGCGGAATGCAAGTCGCAGAGTCGCCGGAGTGAATACCGGCCTCCTCGATATGCTCCAGAATGCCGCCGATGTAGACCTCTTCGCCATCGCACAGGGCGTCGACGTCGGACTCGATCGCACCCTCCAGGAAGCGGTCCAGATACACCGGGTAGTCGGGGCTAATGCGCGCGGCCTCGGCCATGTAATCGCGCAGGTGCTCGGCATCGTAGGCGATCATCATGCCGCGGCCGCCCAGCACGTAGCTCGGACGCACCAGCAGCGGGTAGCCGATGTGCGCGGCCACGGCCTCGGCCTCCTCAAACGAGGTGGCCTGGCCCGCCGGCGGGTACATGATGCCCAGCTTATCGAGCAAAGCGGCGAAGCGCTCGCGGTCCTCGGCAAAGTCGATGGCATCGGGCTTGGTGCCCATAATGTTCACGCCGCTCTCCTCGAGCATGCGCGCCAGCTTAAGCGGAGTCTGGCCGCCGAGCGTCACCACGACGCCGTCGGGACGCTCAACATCGATGACGTCCATGACGTCCTCGTAGGTGAGCGGCTCAAAGTAAAGGCGGTCGGACGTGTCGTAGTCAGTCGAGACGGTCTCGGGGTTGCAGTTGACCATGATGGTCTCGAAGCCGCGGGCCGCCAGCGCGTAGCTCGCGTGCACGCAGCAGTAATCGAACTCGATACCCTGGCCAATGCGGTTGGGGCCGGCGCCCAGGATCATCGCCTTGGGCTTGTCCGCCGGCGTGGTCTCGTCGGGAGCCACGCACTTCTTGGCATCCGGACTCGTGCGGTAGATGTTCTCGTACGTCTTGTAGTGGTACTCCGTGGCGCTCGAGAACTCCGCAGCGCAGGTATCGACCGTCTTCATGCTGGGAACCACGCCAAGGCCCTTGCGATAGGCGCGCACAAAGCGCTCGTCCGAGCCGGTCAGTGCGGCGATCTCGGCGTCGCTCGTGCCGTACTGCTTGAGCAGGCGCATCGCGTCGGCGTCAATGTCCTCCACACGCAGGCCGCGGACGCTCTCCTGGACCTGCACCATGTCGTTGATGCGGTTGAGGTACCACGGGTCGATGCCGCAGATGGCATGGATACGTGCGACATCCCAGCCGCGGCGCAGGGCTTCGACCACAAAGAAAATGCGGTGCTCAGACGGGGTTGCCACGGCCTGAGTGAGCTCCTCGTCGCTCAGTTTGTCGGCGCCCTCCTTGCCACCGGCGCAGATACCCTGGTGACCGTCCTCCAGCGAACGCATGGCCTTGCCGAAGGCCTCCTCAAAGGTGCGGCCGATCGCCATAATCTCGCCCACGGCCTTCATGCGCGTGGTGAGCGTGGGGTCGGTACCCTTGAACTTCTCGAAGGCAAAGCGCGGCACCTTGACGACACAGTAGTCGATCGTGGGCTCAAAGCAGGCGGGCGTTGCCTTGGTAATGTCGTTGACGATCTCGTCGAGTGTGTAGCCCACGGCAAGGCGCGCGGCGGCCTTAGCGATGGGGAAACCCGTAGCCTTGGAGGCCAGCGCGGACGAACGACTCACGCGCGGGTTCATCTCGATGACGATCAGGCGGCCGGTCTGGGGGCTCACGGCAAACTGCACGTTGGAGCCGCCGGTCTCGACGCCAATCTTCTCCAGAATGGCAAGCGACGCGACACGCATGCGCTGATACTCAAGGTCGGAGAGCGTCTGCGCCGGCGCCACGGTGATGGAGTCGCCGGTATGCACGCCCATGGGGTCAAGGTTCTCGATGGAGCACACGATGATGCCGTTGCCGGCGTGGTCACGCATGACCTCCATCTCATACTCTTTCCAGCCCTCGATGGACTCCTCGACCAGCACCTCGTGGGCGGGCGAGAGCTCCAAGCCCTGGCTCACGATGGAGACAAGCTCCTCGTGGGTATGCGCGATGCCGCCACCGGCACCGCCGAGGGTAAAGCTCGGACGCAGCACGCAGGGATAGCCCACGCGCTCGGCGATAGCCTCGGCGTCGGCCACGCTATAGGCATAGCCCGAGCGCGCGACCTCCAGACCAATCTCGGCCATGGCCTCGTTAAAGAGCTTGCGGTCCTCGCCGCGCTCGATAGCGGCCAGGTCGCAGCCGATCATCTCGACGCCGTACTTGTCGAGCGTGCCGTCCTTTGCCAGCTCGACGGCGGCGTTCAGACCGGTCTGGCCGCCCAGCGTGGGCAGCAGCGCGTCCGGGCGCTCTTTCTTGATTACGCGCTCGATAAACTCAGCGGTGATGGGCTCGACATAGGTGCGGTCGGCAAGACCCGGGTCGGTCATGATGGTCGCCGGGTTGGAGTTGACCAGGATGACCTCAAAGCCATCCTCCTTGAGCACCTTGCAGGCCTGGGCGCCGGAGTAGTCGAACTCGCAGGCCTGGCCGATGACGATGGGGCCCGAACCAATGACGAGGATGCGCTTGATGTCAGTACGTTTAGGCATGTTAGTTCTCCTCGGTCTCAGCGGTCTCGGACTCAGCAAAGTTCCAGCCGGCAAGGCGGTCCTTCGCGGTATCGATGTCCAGGTAGTTCTCCTCGCCGTCCATGAGTCGCGTAAAGGCGGTAAAGAGATAGTGGGCATCGGTGGGGCCAGGCGAAGCCTCGGGGTGGTACTGGACCGAGAAGCACGGGGCGTCGAGCAGCTGGATGCCCTCGGCGGTGCCGTCGTTGAGGTTCACGTGCGTCAGGCGAATGCGGCCAAAGCGCTCGTTCATCACGACCGGCGCGATTCCGCGGCGCACCCAGACGCGCAGATCTCCATCGGCCGCATGCTCGGTCTCGCCGCCGGAAAGCTCGGGAACAAGCTTGCCCAGGCTGGGGAACAGCAGGCCAAAGCCATGGTTTTGCGCGGTAATCTCCACGCGACGGCTTACCAGGTTCATGACCGGCTGGTTGCCACCGCGGTGACCGAATTTAAGCTTTTCCATCTGGGCGCCGCAGGCCAGGCTGATCATCTGATGGCCCAGGCAAATGCCAAAGACCGGCACCTTGCCGATCAGCTGCTGCACCTGCTCGTAGGTCTCCACCACGGCGTCGGGGTCGCCGGGGCCGTTGGACAAAAAGACGCCATCGGGATTCATCTCGAGCACCTGCTGGGCGGGCGTATCCCACGGCACGACGGTAAGGTCGCAGCCGGCGCGGACCAGCCCCTCCAGAATGCCGCGCTTCACACCGCAGTCGTAGGCGACCACTTTGTGACGGGCAGGAGCGGCAGTCGCAAGCGCAAAGTCATGCGTGGCAGGCAGGTCGGCGGCCGCAAACTCGTGAGGCGCGGGGCAACTTACGGTCTTGACCAGGTTCTCGCCTACCAGCGTGGGCGCTGCGGCCAGACGCTCGGCAAGCTCGTCGACGTCGAAGATCTCGGTCGAGATAATGCCCATCTTGGAACCATTGTCGCGCAGATGGCGCACCAGAGCGCGGGTGTCGACACCCTCGATAGCGACGATGCCGTGAGCGCGCAGGTACTCCGGCACGCTGACGGCCGAGCGCCAGTTAGAAGGCGTGGCGCACATGTCGCGAACGATCATGCCGCGCATAGCCGGAGCGCTCGCAGGGCGCACGGCGTCGCCGGGGAAGGCCGACTGGACATCGGTCTCGTCGATACCGTAATTGCCGATCTGCGGATAGGTCATGGTTACAATTTGGCCGGCATAACTCGGGTCGGTCATGACCTCAAAGTAGCCCTCAAGCGAGGTGTTGAAGCAGACTTCGCCGGTCGCGGTGCCCTCGGCGCCGCATGCACGTCCATAAAAAATGGTCCCATCCTCAAGATACAGGATACAGGGACCGCAGGTGCCCTTGCTGGTTTTGGCCAGCATATGCTGGCAAAGCTCGCTGGGCGCGAAGGTGCGGGCGGCAGCGCCCGCGGTATGGTTGTTCGCCATAATTCTCCTTCCCGGTCTCACAGGACCGGCTTAAAGGTGTGTAGTTAGGCCTCGCGGTATTGTAACCGCAAGCATGCCTCATGGCGTTAATTTCATCGAAATGTTTACGAAATGATAATTATGACTTTCTATGCATAATGATTTTTCTGGGACGGGGATTAAAAATCATCCCGCGGGGCTTGTGGCTCACACGGGATGATGGCGTCTTATTTTTTCTTGTCCTGTTCCAGCAGATCGGACGGTGAACGATCGGGCTTGCCGCCGCGGAAAATCTCGCGGCCATGCAGACGATGCTCCAGGTCACGTTCGGCCTTTTCCTCGTCAATCTTGGTCTGGCTCACCACCGGGTCCTCGATCAGCGACGAAACCGAGTTCACCTGTTTTTGAATGCGCTCGGCAATGGTGTCGTCCATGCTTACGATGCGCATCTTCCAGTCGATACTCGTGGCGTTGGATGAGCTCTTGGTCCACACAAACGTCAAAATGGCGCTCTGATGACCCCGCGCGGGGAACATGCCAAAAAAGGAATCGTGCTGAATGTTGCTATCCTCGTCGATATAGGCGTGAACGTTATACACCACGCGGTCAATCTTGTCGTTGAGCAGGGCGTTGGTCGCAAGCGCCGCGGCCTGGATCTGCCCGTTGGACAGCAGCTCGAGCTCATTGGCAGACGACGTGTCCAACACCGTCACCTCAACCGTGCCCGTGCGCTCATCGGCCTCGTCGACAGAAAAATCAAGCGGGAACTGCGTAAAGCCGTTGCCCCACTCAAGGCCGCCCTTCAGCGCCGTCGAAACGGTATCCACCGAAACGCTCTCGGACAGGTTGGCGGTATTCAGACGGCGCATCACGCCGTAGCCGATCTGCATGCCCACGATCAGCACCAGAATACCGATGACCACGGCCATCGCGGTCTTCGTAATGGTATGGCTCACCTGCGAGCCCGAAGGATCGTCCTCGGACAGCGGGTCGATATGTTTTGCCTGGCTCGCGCGGTCCTCGCTGCGCAGCTGCGCTAGCGCCGCTTTGTCACCGCGCTTGGCCGCAGCCTCCTTCTCACGCATGCGCTCGGTTCGCTTTTTGGCAAGCGTGGGATCCAAGACACCGGATGCATCGATTTCGGAGAATAACTCCGTCACTTCTTCCGGAGTCAAAGGGTTCTTGTCAGCCATAAACTTCCTGTCATATCAATCAGTCGAGCTCGTGCGCACGCGCACCTTCGAACTGCATTCGATAGTAACGGGCATAGGTGCCGCCACGGGCGAGAAGCTCCTCGTGCGTGCCACGCTCCACAACGCGACCATGCTCAACGGTCGCAATCTCATCGGCATGCTTAATGGTCGAAAGACGATGGGCGATGATAATCGTGGTGCGGCCGCGTGCCAGCTCTTCGAGTGACTCCTGCACCGCCTCCTCGCTCTCGTTATCCAAAGCACTCGTCGCCTCGTCCAAAATTAGGATCTTGGGGTTCTTGAGAAACACACGCGCAATGGCAACGCGCTGCTTTTGGCCGCCCGAAAGACGGCTGCCGCGCTCGCCCACGACCGTGTCATAGCCCTGTGGAAGCGACTCGATAAAGGCATCGATGTTGGCGCGACGGGCGGCCTCGGCGATCTCTTCTGCCGTAGCGCCCGGCTTGCCGTAGGCGATGTTCTCGCCGATTGTTCCGTCAAACAGGTAGACATCCTGCTGCACCAGGCCGATGGCGCGGCGCAGGCTCTGCTGCGTCACATCGCGCACGTCCTGGCCGTCGATGCTAATGGATCCGGCAGCCACGTCATAAAAGCGCGGCAGCAGCGAACAGGTCGTGGACTTGCCACCGCCCGAAGGGCCAACCAAAGCGATGGTCTGCCCGGGCTTGATGGACAGATTCATATGGTCGATAACGGGACGCTCGTCGGCATCACCCTCGCCCAGCTCAACGTCCTCGTAGTTAAAGCACACGTCGTGATAATCCACGGCGCCGGCAGTCACCTGCAGATCCGTGGCGCCCGGCTTGTCCTGGATATCCGGCGCGGTCGAGAGCACCTCGTCCATACGCTTAAAGCCGGCGATAGCCTTCTGATACGTTTCGGCCGAATTGACGAGTGTCTCGAGCGGCGTGCAGAACAGCGAAATATAGAGTGCAAAGGTCGCCATATCGACCGCCTGCAGCTGTCCCTGGGCGACCAGCCAGCCGCCCAGCAGTACCACGATCACATAGAGCACACCCGAGAGCAGGCCATACGTCGCAGTATAGACGCCCATGGCGTGATACATGTTCTCCTTGGACGAAAGATAGCGATTGTTGGAGGCGCGGAACTTGAAGCGTTCGGTCTCCTCATTGGCAAAGCTCTTGACCACGCGCATACCCGCCAGCGAATCCTGCAGCTGCGCATTGATGCCGCTGATCTTTTTGCGGTTGTCGCTAAAGACCTCGCGCATGCGCATGTTCTGCCAAAACATGATGACCGCAAACACCGCCGTCACCACGGCCATGGCAAGCGCCAGCACCGGGGCGATGGTAAAGAGGATCACAAACGAGCCGATAATCTCGATACCGCAGATGATTATCCACTCGGGTACGTGATGCGCTGCCTCGCAGATATCGAACAGGTCGTTGACCACGCGGCTCATCATGTCACCCGAGCTGTTGCGATCGAAGTACGCAAAGCTAAAGCGCTCGTACTGATCGAACAGGTCCTCGCGCATCTTGGACTCCATGCGCGCGCCCATCACGTGGCCCCAGTAACTCACAAAGTAGCGACAGGCGCAACGGATGGCATACATCAGCACCAGACCAACCGCGATCATACCGAGCGCCTGCATAATAGCAGCCTGACCCTGGGTAAAGAGCCCACCAGTCAGATTGCGCAGAATAATAGGAAACGCCAGGTCGATGGCGGCAAGCACCAGGGCGCAAACAGTATCGGCAACAAAAAGCCCCATCTGGGGCTCGTAATACGAAAGAAACCTCTTCAGCATGTGATCCTCAAAGAAATATCAGCAATGTAAGGCCCTGGGACAAAGCAATCAGTACTACTTGTCCCAGGGCTATCCCCACTCGTTAAAGATCGGCTCCGCCCAAGCGGTGCGCGATGCTATCGCAGGCCAAGGCGCCCACGACGGTCTTGGCATCTTCGATCTTGCCGTCGAGCACGGCGTCGATCAGCTCGTGCAGCGGAACGAGGTCCACGTTGACGAACTCGTCATCATCGGGGTTGGGTGCATCGAACTCGAGCTTGGTAGCCAAGTAGATGTGAATGATCTCGTCGCAAAAACCGCAGGACGTGACAATCGACGTCAAAAAGCGAATGCGACCAGCCC
>CAUASQ010000017.1 GCA_958431945.1 uncultured Collinsella sp.
CGATTGGCGAAAATGCGTTGGTGGAAATGGTGAAAATTATATTGACGCTAACACGCGACCGCGAGCTTGGCCGCGCTCACGGGCCCGCACCCGTACATCGCCAGCAGCGCGGGGCAGTTCTCCTCCAGGGACGCCTCGATCGCGCGCTCCATGTCGAGCGCCGCGTCGCGCGCCGCCGCCCACAGGTCCGCCAGCGCGCCGAGCGCGGCGCCCAGCGCGCCCTCGGCGCGCACGGAGGGGAGCTCCTCCATCAGCCTCGGCCCCGCCATCCCGCGGAACCTCGACCTGAGCCCCTCCGGCGCGGTGGTGAGCAGCGACCTCGCGGTGTTGATCGCCGAGGTCCGCGCCTTCACCGCCCCGGAGCGCGCCGCGAGCATGCAGCGCACCCCGTCGACCCACCCGTCCTGGCTCTTGGGGGTTCCGAGCTTTGAGCCGGACATCGCCGCGCGGGCGGCCCTCTCCGCGTCCGCCTCGTCGCACTTTCCCTGTCCAGGGCGTCTCCTCTGCATTCTCGCCGGGGAGAGCGCCTCGCGCACGGGCATCCCCAGCGACGCGAGATGCCTGGTGAGGCCCGCCCCGTAGGACGATGTCCCCTCCATCGCGATGCAGGCCGGCTCCCCGGCCGCCGCGATCGCCCCGGCGAGCGCCTCGTAGCCCGCCGCGTCGGCGGGGAACCGGCGGGACAGGACCTTGCGGCCCCTCCAGTCGAGGACGCACAGCCAGTGCGAGTCGGCGTGGGTGTCGACCCCGCAGAAGACCGGCCCGCGGGCGCCGGGTGCCGATTCGTTTCTCATGTCTCGCTCCGTTCTTTCCGTGCTCGCCTGGACCGGGCAGACGGCACACTGACGGGGCGCGATAGAATGCGGTTGTTCGGGTCCGCGGTATCGCTCCATGCTCCTATTAGGTCATGCGGCGGTCTCGGCTCGCCGCGGCCCGCGCGGGACATGTCAGGAAACGAGGGCAGCCCTGTGGGCGCCAGCGGAATGTGGGGTCACCGCGCGGTCCGCATCTGATGGTGTCGACGTCAATGGTATACGGGTGCATCATCGACGTCTTCAATACAGAAAATATCAGTGCGGAATGTTCCGGAGAGAAACCCCGTCACGCCCCCGGATCCCCTGCGTTTACGGCCTTGAGGTCGGCGTGGGCGGAGAATGTGGTTGATGGGGATACGTGTCCCTTTCGCTGTTTCGCGGCTTTGCCGCGAAAAGCGCGTTACTTTGGGATGGGTGGGGAACGTGGTTGTTGCGGCAGCTGATCCCCACCATAAATTACCCTCGGCATACTTGCGCGAACGATTGCTCGTGCTACACTTGCAATTGCTGTTTCAGGGCGGGGTGGAATTCCCCACTGGCGGTAAATCGGGCGGTGTCAAAGGGGCACCGTGGCGCAGGCGAGGTGTCTGCGACCGAGCCGATGAGTCCGCGACCCGTGCGTGTGTTGGTTCGCATGCCGGCTGAACTGGTGAGATCCCAGTACCAACGGTTAGAGTCCGGATGAAAGAGGCAGGTGATCTTATGTCTGAACAGTCGCAGCATATCCATTTTGAGAACACGAATAGGTGGAGCACCAAACAGCTCGTTACCATGGCGTTGATGTGTGCCTTGGGCGCCCTGTTTATGTACGTGCAGCTGCCCATCCTTCCTTCGGCGCCGTTTTTGACGTATGACCCGTCGCTGGTACCGGCGATGGTGTGCGGGTTTGCGTATGGTCCTGGCGCCGGCACCGCTGTTGCCGCTATGGCTATCGTTATCCATGCGCTTACCACGGGCGATTGGGTCGGTGCGCTTATGAACTTGGTTGCCACGCTGGGCTATATTCTGCCTGCGGCTATCGTCTATCAGAAGATGCACACCTACAAGGGTGCCGTGATTGGCCTGGCGCTCGGCGTCATTGCCGCTACGGCGCTGTCTATGGTCGCAAACCTTACTATTGGCGTATGGTTCTGGTATGGCTCGGTCGATGTGATCGCTCCGCTCATGATTCCCGCCGTGCTGCCGTTCAACCTTATCAAGACCGTGCTTAATTCGGTATTGACGCTTGCGGTGTACAAGGCGGTCTCCAACCTCATCACGCCTAAAAAGGACCAGGTCAAAGGCCGCGCATGATTGAGTGTCGGGGCGTTTCCTTTAGCTATGACGGTGCTGCACTGGCGCTCGATGGCATCGATCTGAACATCGAGGATGGCGAGTTTTTCTGCATCCTCGGCGGAAACGGGTCGGGCAAGTCTACGTTTGCCAAGCATTTGAACGCGCTGCTGCAGCCCGATGCGGGAACGGTGTGCGTCAACGGCATGGACGCGTCCGATCCCGAGCTGGTCTACGATATCCGCTCGACTGCGGGCATGGTGTTCCAGAATCCCGACGACCAGCTTGTGGCGACGCTTGTCGAGGACGATGTTGCGTTTGGTCCCGAGAACTTAGGGGTCGAATCGGCCCAGATCGCGCAGCGCGTGCGCGAGGCGCTGAAGGCCGTGGGTCTGGTGGGCTTTGAGCGCCACGAGACCCACGCTCTCTCGGGCGGACAAAAGCAGCGCGTGGCGCTTGCCGGCGTGCTCGCCATGGAGCCGCGCGTGCTCATTTTGGACGAGGCGTCCTCGATGCTCGATCCGCGCGGGCGCAAGGGCCTTATGAAGGCCTGTCACGCGCTGCACGAACGCGGCATGACCATCGTGATGATTACGCACTTTATGGAAGAGGCCGCTGAGGCCGATCGCGTTGCTGTCTTCCAGGCGGGCCGCGTTGCCATGCTCGGTACGCCCGAGGAGATCTTGACGCGGGCGGACGAACTCGCGCGGCTGAACCTGGATATGCCGGCATCGTGCTGCCTTGGCAGGGCGCTTCGCGCGAAGGGCGTGCCCGTTCACGCGCAGGTGCGCGAGGCGGATATGGTTGCCGAGGTTGCGCAGGCCTATACCGAGCGAAGTGAGGCGGGCACCGCGGGGCAGTCTTCCGCATCCCAGTCGGAAATCGCTGACGGCGCTGTTCCGGCAGACAATGAGGACAACGCACTGGAGTCCGTCATCGAGATTTCGCACCTTTCGTACAGCTATTCGCTGAGCGCCCGCGAGCGTCGCCGTTGGCACAAGCGCTCAGCCGCCGAGGGCACATCGAACAAGCAGGCCCTCTGGGGCAACGACCCTAGCAGCCCCTGGGCGTTGCGTGATGTGTCGCTAACGGTGCGTCGTGGCGAGTTCCTGGGCCTTGCGGGCCATACCGGTTCGGGTAAGTCGACGCTGGTTCAGCATCTCAACGGTCTGATTCGTCCCCAGGAGGGTTCCGTTTACGCATTGGGGCTCGACCTGGCAAACAAGAAAGATGCCGCCGCGGTTAAGGCAAAGGTCGGCGTGGTGTTTCAGTATCCAGAGCGTCAGCTGTTTGCCGAGACCGTGGCACAGGACGTGGCATTTGGTCCGCGTAACCTTGGCTTGTCGCAGGCCGAGGTTGCCCGCCGCGTTGCGTCATCGCTCGCGCGCGCGGGCCTCGACCTGGCCACGGTGGGCGACAAGAGCCCCTTTGAGCTCTCGGGCGGGCAGCAGCGGCGCGTGGCGTTTGCTGGCGTGCTTGCCATGGAGCCCGAGGTCCTGGTACTCGATGAGCCCATGGCGGGGCTCGATCCGGCGGCGCGCAGTGATTTCTTGGAGCTCATCGATCGACTTCGCCGCGATGGCCTGACCGTCGTCATGGTTTCGCACAGCATGGATGACCTGGCCAATTGCTGCGACCGTATCGTCGTAATGAACAAAGGTGCGGTGTTTGCCGAGGGCACGCCCGCTCAGGTGTTTGCGCATGCGGATGAGCTTAAATCAATCGGCTTGGGCGTACCTGCCGCTCAGCGCATGGCGCTGGCGCTTGCGAAGGCAGGCGTGCCGCTGTGCTTTGACGGCCTCTATACGGTTGAGTCGCTGGCAGACGAGTTGGTGGACCTGCTAATCGGTCGCTCGGACGGTCTTTCTAACGTCGCGGACAAGGCTAAATCCAAGACGGTCACGCGAGAGGAGGGCTGTTAATGGAGGCGTTTTCGTTTGGTAGCTACTATCCCGGCGATAGTGCAATCCACCGCCTGGACCCGCGAACTAAGTTGCTCTTGGGCTTTGTGTTTCTGATCACGACACTCACGGTCAGCAGCTTCCGCGGACTGGTCCCGATCGCAATCTTCGTTGTCCTGATCTATGCCGTGTCCCGGGTGCCGGCTCGTCGCGTCCTGTCATCGATGGCACCGCTGCTGGCGATTGTCGCGGTGGTCGCGGTGCTCAACCTGTTTTCCGACCAGAGCGGGCGCATTCTGTGGCAGCTCGGCTTTTTGCAGATAAGCGAGGGCTCGCTGCATTCCGCCGCCTTTATGGCGTGCCGCCTGACCTTGATGATGGCCGGTATGAGCGCTATCACGCTCACCACACCGACGCTCGACCTCACCGCGGGCTTTGAGCGCCTGCTCGCGCCGTTTGCGCGTGTGGGACTTCCTGCGCACGAGCTCGGCATGATTATGGGTATCGCGCTGCGCTTTATGCCGCAGTTTGCCACCGAGATGAAGCAGACGGCCGATGCGCAGGCGAGCCGCGGTGCGCGCGTGACGGGAGGTCCGCTCGGCGGCGTGCGTATGCTCGGCAGTGTGGCGATTCCGCTGTTCACGGGCGTGTTCCGCCATGCCGAGACACTGTCTGCCGCCATGGATGCACGCTGCTATCACGGCGAGCAGGGCCGCACGCGCCTGCATGCGCTTGCATTTGGCCGCGGCGATGCGTTGGCGGCGGTGGTGACGGCGTTGCTGCTCATCTGCGTCATCGTCATCAATCTTCAACTTGTTTAGGCGCGATTCGAGCGCAGGAAAGGGGTCCCTATGACCGACAACGACCGCACGGCGCAGCTCGAGCGCGCCTGTTCGTATCTTAGGCGTATTCCGGCGTGGTATCTCGCCACGATCGACGTGACGGACGGACATCAGCCGCGCGTGAGGCCGTTCTCGTTTGCCATAGTCGATGATGGCAAGCTGTGGTTTTGCACCTCGCGCGATAAGGACGTGTGGGCCGAGCTCAGCGCGAACCCCAAGTTTGAGGTTTCGGGTTGGAAACCGGGGGAGTGTTGGATTGTGCTGACCGGCGAGGCCGCGCTCGAGGACGACGCGGTCGTGAGCGACCGGGTGCGCCAAGCCGGCTTTAAGCACATGGTGGGCATCGGCGAAGACCACGAGGGCGCCAACGACGGTCGCCTTGCGTTTTTCTCGGTGCGCAATATCGCCGCCCGCTTCTGTGATATCGATGGCAGCGAGGAGCGCCTGGAGCTTTAACCCTAGGGCAGCTAATTTGGGACGGGGCTATTTTAGCTACTTTGGGCACATGGGATGATCAGGAGGACACATGGACGGATTGAATACGGTGTTGGAGTATCTGACGTCGGTGCCGGCATGGTATTTGGCGACGAGCGTTGACGGACAGCCGCATGTGCGTCCGTTTTCGTTTGCGCAGATCCAGGACGGCAAGCTGTGGTTTGTAACGGCGCGCACCAAAGATGTGTGGCAGGAGCTGCTGCAAAACCAGCGCTTTGAGGCCACGAGTTGGTGGCCGGGCCATGGCTGGCTCATCTTGCGCGGGCGTGCGGGTCTGGATGACCAGGCCGCTCCCGATATGCGCGAGGCCGGCTGGAAGCATCTGGAGCGCCTAGGCGAGCACTACGAGGGCGCAGGCGATCCCACGCTCGTCTTCTTTAGCGTGGAGGAACCCGAGGCCTTTATCTGCAACCATGACGAATGGGTGTCGATCGAGCTCTAAACGAGTCTCTCAGCAAGCTTCGACAATTCAAATTCTCGCATGTAGCGGGCCCCACATTGCAACGTCACCGTAAGGCGCACTGGGCAATATGGGGCCCGCATTTATTTGTCAATTCCTTCGAGTGAATGTGTCGGGACTGTTTCAATGCATGAATATGCAAAAGATTTGCGTAGATATGCATCTTTTGGTGCTAAAGTTTCAACCCACTTCATAACGACGGCTGCGGGATGCGCATTGGTGCATAACTGCAGACAAGGAGTCTGATATGTCTTTAAAGGTTGGAATCGTCGGTGCGGCAGGATATGCCGGTGCCGAGCTCATTCGCCTCGTACTCGGCCATCCCGAGTTTGAACTTGTCGCCATCACGTCCAACGCCGATGCCGGCCAGCCGCTGTCCGCGGTGTATCCGAGTTTCGCCGGCGTGAGCGATCTTGTCTTCACGACGCACGATGCTCCCGAGCTTAAATCCTGCGACGCTGTCTTTTTGGCCGTGCCGCACACGGCTGCCATGGCACAGGTGCCCGCCCTGCTTGCCGCGGGAGTCTCCTGCATTGACCTCTCGGCCGACTATCGCCTGAGCGATCCGGCCACCTTTGAGGCCTGGTATGCCGCCGAGCACACGAGCCCCGAGCTACTCAAGACCCGCGCCTTTGGTCTGCCCGAGCTGTTCTGCCAGGATTTGGAGACCGCTGCATCCGACCACGCCGACGGCAAGCCCGTGCTGGTCGCCTGCGCCGGTTGCTATCCCACCGCGACGAGCCTTGCCGCCGCGCCTGCCGTGCGCGCCGGCTGGGTTGCCCAGAGCGGCCCCGTGATCGTTGACGCTATCAGCGGCGTAACGGGTGCCGGTAAGTCCTGCAACGCCCGTACGCATTTTTGCAGCGCAGACGAAAACCTGGAGGCCTATGGCGTGGGCAAGCATCGTCACACGCCCGAAATCGAGCAGATCTTGGGCCTAACCGATCGCGTCGTCTTTACCCCGCACCTGGCACCGCTCAAGCGCGGTCTGCTCTCCACGGTGACGATGCCGCTTACGCCGCAGGCCATCGACACGCTGGCCCTTGAGGACGTTGTCGACCATTACAAGCAGTTCTACGCCGGTCGCACCTTCGTGCGCGTGCTCGATGCCGGCCAGCAGCCCAAGACGGCTTCGGTCGTCGGCACTAACGCCGCCCAGATCGGCCTCGCGCTCAACAAGCGCGCGGGCGTTCTGGTGGCTACGGGCGCCATCGACAATCTGTGTAAGGGTGCAGCAGGCCAGGCGGTCCAGTGCGCCAACATCGTCTTTGGTTTTGACGAACGACGAGGCTTGCCCACAGTGGCGTGCCCGGTGTAGCACATTCGATTGTTAGCGATTTGGTAGTCGGGCATCGAGCGGGGCGCCACTCTTAAGCTGGTCTCATGATTGTGGCTGGCATGGCGCACCAACCGATGCCCGCTTTTTTATTTGATATAAGGAGTCGTAGGGACGATGAATACAGAGCAGTTCGATATCAAGATTCGTGCCGTAGAGGGCGGCGTAACGGCGGCGGCCGGCTTTAAGGCGGCGGGCATCCATGCCGGATTCCGCAAGAATCCCGAGCGCCTGGATTACGCGCTCGTCGTGCCCGATAAACCCTGTCCCGGGGCCGGCGTGTTTACGACTAACCGCTTTTGTGCGGCGCCCGTGCAGGTGAGCCGTGCCAACCTGGGCGGCGCCGACAAGGGCTACGGCATCATTGCCGGCGTTTCGGTCAACTCTGGCAATGCCAACGCCGCCACGGGTGAGACCGGTCTTGCCTGCGCGCGCGAGACCTGCAACATCGCCTCGCAGGTCATCGGCTGCGAGCCCCAGCAGATTCTGGTTGCCTCCACGGGTGTGATTGGCCAGATTCTGCCGATTGACACGTTTGAGACGGCGATTCCTGCTGCCTACGAGGCGCTCTCCTCCCACGGTGGCGCCAATGCCGCTCGCGCTATCATGACGACCGACACGCACTCCAAGGAGTACGCCGTGTCCTACGTCAGTGAGGCTGCGGGTCATGCGGGCAATGTCTATACGGTAGGCGGAATGTGCAAGGGCTCGGGCATGATCATGCCCAACATGGCCACCATGATCGCAGTTATCACCACCGATGCCCCCGTCGAGCCTGCGGCACTTCATGCCCTGCTGCTCTCGACCGTCAAGCAGACCTTTAACAAGGTAACGGTCGATTCCGACACCTCGACCAACGACACCTGCATCATGCTTGCCTCCGGCGCCGCTGCCGCAGATGCCGAGCCTATCGTCGAGGGCTCCGATGCCTTCGACGAGTTGGCATTTGCCGTGCACGAGGTGTGCGAGAGCCTGGCGCGCAATATCGCCGCCGATGGTGAGGGCGCATCCAAGCTTGTTACGGTCAACGTTACCGGCGCCGTGAACGACGAGGAGGCCGATATCGCCGCCCGTGCCGTTGCCAACTCGCCGCTCGTTAAGACCTGCATCGCCGGCCACGACTGCAACTGGGGCCGTGTTGCTATGGCGCTTGGCAAGTGCGGCGTGAAGTTTAATCAGGAAGACGTTTCCATCGACATGATGGGCATGCCTGTCTGTCGCGACGGTCTGACTGTTCCCTTTGACGAGGACGAGGCTCTACGACGTTTCGAGGCGCCCGAGATCGTGATCTCGGCCGACCTGGGCGCAGGCGACGCGGCAACGACTGTGTGGACCTGCGACCTCACGCATGAGTACATCTCCATCAACGGCGATTACCGTTCCTAGATTCCAGGCACGCTGCGCATCTTGCCGCGATTGCGGACAGCGGAGCACGGCGCGATAACGATACGAAAGACGAGGCAGATTATGAAATTCGCACGCGATTGTCGTTCGAGCGAATCCAACGAAGCAACCGCGCAGCTGCTGTTCGAAGCGCTGCCGTGGATTAAGAACTTGACCGGCAAGACGGTTGTTATCAAATATGGCGGAGCCGCCATGGTTGATGAGCAGCTGCGCCGCGACGTGATGAGCGATATCGTTTTGCTCAAGATCATCGGTATGCGCCCCGTCATCGTGCACGGCGGCGGCAAGGCTATCAACGAGGCGCTGAGCCATTACGATATTCCCGTCGAGTTTAAGAACGGCCAGCGCGTGACCACGCCGGCGACTATGGATATCGTGCGCGAGGTGCTGGGCGGCAAGGTCAACCAAGAGCTGGTTGCTGCCATCAACCACCACGGCAACCTGGCCGTGGGCGTGTCGGGCAGCGATGCCGGCACGCTCATCGCCGAGCCGCTCGACCCCGAGCTCGGTCGCGTGGGCAAAGTGACGCACGTCAACACCGACTATATCGAGTGCTTACTCGATAGCGAGTACATCCCCGTCATCGCTACCGTCGCGGCGGGGGAGGACGGCGGTTTCTTCAACATCAACGCCGACACCGCCGCCGGTGCCGTTGCCGCGGCGCTCCACGCGCATAAGGCGATCTTTTTGACCGATGTCGATGGCCTGTACAAGGACTTTAGCGACAAGGACTCGCTTATCTCCAACCTAACGCTCGACGAGGTTAACGAAATGCTCTACGGCGGCGAGGTCGATAAGGGCATGATTCCCAAGCTGCGTGCGGCTGTCGATGCGCTTACTGGCGGCGTATTTCGTGCCCACATCATTAACGGTACTACGCCGCATTCGCTGCTCCTGGAGCTGCTGACCGATGCCGGCGTCGGCACCGTGATCCATTCCACCGAGACGGCTTACGAGTTCGATACGCATCCGCATCCGCTTTCGACGTTTGCTGCGCGTCTGACCGAAAACCTTGACGAGGTCGAGAAGCTTCAGACGGTCTAGCTGACCCTCAGCCGCCCCATTCCTGCACCCTTAGCCCCGCGCCGTCTGGCGCCCAACGAAAGGCATCTCATGTCACTTGCAGCTCAGCAATCGCTTGAATCCCATTACGTTATGCATACCTTTGGCCGCTCTCCGGTCGAGTTTGTCGAGGGTCACGGCATGAAGCTCACCGGCGACGATGGCCGTGAGTACCTCGACTTTCTTGCCGGCATCGGCGTGTGCAGCCTAGGTCATGGCGACCCGGCTGTGCTCTCGGCGCTCGAGGCACAGACCAAAAAGCTCATGCATGTCTCCAATTACTTTTACATCGAGCAGCGCGGACAGGTCGCGGCGCTGCTGTCCAAGCTTGCTAACGACGACGTAGATGGTGCGCGCGTGCTTGCCGATGCCATTGCCGCCGGCGATGAGACCACGGCAGCTGCTCTTGGTGCCCCGGCTGCGGACGAGCAGGTGTGGGAGACCTTCTTTGCCAACTCTGGCGCCGAGGCCAACGAGGGCTCGATGAAGCTTGCGCGCCTGTACGCCAAGCGTGCCGGTAATGGCGGCAACACCATCGTGTGCATGCGCGGCGGCTTCCACGGCCGTACGCTCGAGACCATTGCCGCCACCATGCAGGATTGGCTACAGGACAGCTTCCGTCCGCTGCCGGGTGGCTTTGTGGCCTGCACGCCCAACGATGTCGACGAACTGCGCTCGATCTTTAAGCAGCTGGGAAGCGAGGTCTGCGCCGTCATGCTCGAGCCGATTCAGGGCGAGAGCGGTGTGCACCCCATGACCGAGGAGTTTATGACGGCGGCGCGCGACTTGGCGCACGAGGTGGACGCCGTTCTTATCGCCGACGAGGTCCAGTGTGGCATCTTCCGCTCCGGCAAGCCGTTTGCATTCCAGACCTATGGCGTGGAGCCCGACATTATGAGCCTTGCCAAGGGCATTGCCGATGGCGTGCCCATGGGTGCCGTGGTGGCAAAGAAGGAGATCGCCGACGTGTTTAAGCCGGGTGACCACGGCTCGACCTTTGGCGGTAGCTGTTTGGCCGTCGCGGCGTGCGCCGCGACGCTCTCCGCGCTCGTGCGCGGCGATTATGCCGAGCATGCTGCCAAGGTGGGTGCTTATATGGAGCAGGCGCTGGCCAAGCTTCCGCACGTGGTTGAGGTTCGTGGCCGCGGCCTGATGCTCGGCTGCGACTTGGATGACGCTGCGGGCGATGCGCATGATATTGTTGCCCGCGCGCTGGCCGCCGGCGCCGTGATTAACGCGACCGGAGCTCATACGCTGCGTTTCCTGCCGCCGCTTATCTGCGAGGAAGCCGACGTGGACAGCCTGATCGAGATTTTGTCAGACGTTTTGGCCTAACACAGCGCAATCCGGCCCTCGCGTGCTGCACTGGAAAACGCTTCGCGTTTCCTCAGCTCCGCACCCTTGCGGGTTCGAATCCCTCTGCACTGGGCCCAAAAAGGAAAGGCCCCCATCGCTGGGAGCCTTTTCAATCAAGTGGTGGGCGATGAGGGATGTCCGCGTGCGGCTTCGCCGCCCGCTTTCGCTTCGTCGCTTCGCTCCTCGCGTGCTGCGCTGGAAAACGCTTCGCGTTTCCTCACCTTCGCACCCTTGCGGGTTCGAATCCCTCTGCGATGGGCCCGAAAAAGGAAAGGCCTCCATCGCTGGAGGCCTTTTCAATCAAGTGGTGGGCGATGAGGGATTCGAACCCCCAGCCTTGTGCGTGTAAAGCACCTGCGCTAACCGTTGCGCCAATCGCCCGCAGGGATTGAGTATAGCGGAAACCCCGTGCTGTTCACCGCTAATTCATAACGAAACTTACGCGGCGACTTCGGCACCCTTGTCCTCGTCGATAAAGAAGCGCTTGTACCAGATGAGGAACGTCAGCGTGGTATAGATCTTGCGCTGGTTGAGCGCGCGGCCCTCAAAGTGATCGTCAAGCAGTTTCATGAGCGCATCGGTGTCAAAGAAATCGGCAGCCCACGGTGCGGTGAAGTATTCCTTTACGTAGTCGTAGTACTTTTGCTCGCGCAGCCAGAACTTGACCGGTACGGGGAAGCCCACCTTCTTGCGCGTTGCCCACTCGTCGGGCAGCGTGCGGTTGGCGGCGTGACGCAGGACGAGCTTGCAGCCTTCTTCGTTAACACGGTAGTTGGCGGGAATGTGCTCGGCAAACTCCATGACCTTCTTGTCCAGGAACGGGACGCGAAGCTCCAGAGAATGCGCCATGCACATCTTATCGGCCTTGAGCAGAATGTCGCCCGGCAGCCACATGTTCATATCCAGATACTGTTTCTTGGAAAGCTCGCAGCAGTTGGGAACCTGCTTGTAGTACTCGGCGCACATTTCGGCGGCGTTCTTGCCGGTGTCATAAGCAGGCTTGAGCACCTCGTCGACCTCGGACGGGTCGAACACCTTTGCCTGACCCACATACCAGCGCTCGGGAACCTCGGCGCATTTCGTCAGGAAGTTGTGGCCCTTAAAGTAGGGGAGATGCTGAACGAGTGAGCCCAGGGCGCGACGTACGCCGAGCGGCACGTGCTTCTTAAAGGAGCGCATCTCGGGGGTGTCCTCGTACCACTCATAGCCGGCAAACAGCTCGTCGGCACCCTCGCCCGAAAGGACGACGGTGACCTCCTCGGAAGCCATCTGCGCCAGATAGTACAGCGGTACGCTGGACAGGTTCGATTGCGGCTCGTCCATGTGGTACTGGATATCGGGCAGTGCATCGAAGAACTCGTCGGCGGTAATCATCTTACGCACGTTCTTGATGCCCAGCTTGTCGGAAAGCTCGGCAGCGTAGTTGGTCTCGTTGAAGTTCTTGTAATCGAAGCCGACAGAATACGTGGTGTCGGGCATGAGACAGGCGGCAATGTAGCTGGAGTCCACGCCGCCAGAAAGGAACGAGCCCACCTTAACATCGGCGATTCGGTGCGCAGCGACGCTTTCGTGCACAACCTTGTCGCACTCGTCCACGTACTCCTCGAAGGTCTTGGAGTTGTCGTCGGTGAAGTCACAGCTCCAGTAACGCTTGATGTCCATGGTGTTGGTCGTCAGGTCATACGTAAAGCAATGCGCCGGGGCAAGCTTGAACACGCCCTTAAAGAAGGTCTCCTCCGTGGCGGGGAATTGCAGCGTCAGGTAGGGGCGCAGCGCGTCGTGGTTGACAGCCTTCTCAAACTTGGGATGGTCCAGGAAGCTCTTGATCTCGG
Organism: uncultured Collinsella sp.; assembly: GCA_958431945.1. Classification (GTDB taxonomy): domain Bacteria; phylum Actinomycetota; class Coriobacteriia; order Coriobacteriales; family Coriobacteriaceae; genus Collinsella. The sequence continues at coordinate 12,776 of CAUASQ010000017.1, forward strand.
AGCCAAACAGCAGCGAGCCATCGGATGCCTGGTAGTAATAGAACGGCTTGATACCAAAGATGTCACGAGCGCCAAAGAGCTTGTTCTTGTTCTGGTCGTGAATCACGAACGCGTACATGCCGCGCAGGCGGTTGACCAGGTCCTCGCCCCACTCCTCGTAGCCGTGTACCAGGACCTCGGTATCGGCGTTGCAGTGGAAGGCGTAGCCGGCTGCCTCCAGCTCGGCGCGAAGCTCCTGGAAGTTGTAGATCTCTCCGTTGAAGACAATCGTGACCTTGCCGTCGTCGCTCGACATGGGCTGAGCTCCAGCTTCGGAAAGATCGAGAATCGAAAGACGACGGAAGCCAAGGGCAACGTTGTCAACGATATGCTGGCCGCCCATATCGGGACCACGGTGGATGATGCGATTCATCATGGCCGTGAGAACCAGCTCACTCTGTTCATCTGTACCGGTAAAACCGACAAAACCGCACATGCAAGATCCTTTCTGCTGACGGCTCAGGTGTACTGCCGCAAGGATTGTGGCAGCTGATGTCAAATAATCTTTACTATCATGCCAATCTTTTGTTTCGTGATAGGGCATAAGCGCCGAGCGAACCGAAAAAACCACGGCCCGATCTTCAGATGAAGCGGCGGGTCGTGGTTGTGAACGCTATGTTAAAGAACAGCATCCAGATTTCCTTGTTTTTACGCGGGGTGGACACTGTTGCCATTTATTAACCCACGGCACAGTCCATGCAATTTTTTAGAAGGCTGCAGTGCGCGCAAGGCCAGGTGGCATATTAGGATGGTTGATAATACAGAATGTTTCATCGTTTCTGCCGCGGGACGTCTTTTGCCCTTTAAGGCTGAATTTAGCGAGAGAGGTCTTTGTATGTCGAGTCCGACACAAGAGAAGCTAACTCTGATGCGCTATATAGAATTGCTCGAGGAAGATGACCTTGTTGTTTCCAGACCGAGCGCTTCGTGCGACCGGCGCATTGAGTTTGCGACTGATGACTCGCGCCAGGTGCGTCCGGGCACGTTGTTCGTCTGCAAGGGCCGTGCGTTTAAGCGCGAGTACCTGCTTTCGGCAATCGCCGATGGCGCCGTGGCCTACGTTTCCGAGGTCGATTACGATGTTGATCTTCCCGCGGTGATTGTGAGTGATATTCGTCGCACGCTCGCCGTGGTGGCAGATGCCTTTTATGGGCACCCGTCGGGTAAGGTGAAGGTCTGCGCCTTTACAGGCACCAAGGGCAAGTCGACCTGCAGCTTTTATCTGCGCGGCATTCTCGCCAACGAGGCCAAGCTTACGGGCTGTCATCGACCCGCTCTTAATACGGGCATTGAGTTCGACGACGGCATCGAGGCAGGCCCTTCTAAACTGACGACTCCCGAATCCTTCCTGCTGCAGTCTCGCATCGCGCATGCTGCGGAGGCGGGTGCCCCGTGGCTGGTTATGGAGGCATCGAGCCAGGGCCTCAAATACGAGCGCACGGGCAAGATCGCCTTTGAAGTCGGCGCCTTTACCAATATTGGCGAGGATCACATTTCGCCGATTGAGCATCCGACGCTCGAGGATTACTTTGCCAGCAAGCTCAAAATCTTCTCGCAGAGCCGTTTTGCCGTGGTCAATCTCGATATGGATAAGGTCGATCGCGTGCTCGAGGCGGCATCTCGTTGCGAACGTACGGTGACGTTCTCCCTGACCGACGAGCGTGCCGACGTGCTCGCGCTGGCGATTCGTAATGACGACTGCGGCGTGGTGGCAACGGTGCGCACGCCCCGCTTTACGCGCGACATTGTGATTCCCACGCCGGTTAAGTTCAATGTGTCCAATGCGCTTGCCGCTATTGCCTGCGCCGAGGCCCTGGGCATTTCCGAAGAGGGTATCGTCCACGGCTTTGAGGGTGTCTTCGTTCCCGGCCGCATGGAGCTCTATCCGTCCGTATCGGGCAAAATCTTGGGCATCGTCGATTTTGCACATAACGGTATGAGCCTCGAGACGCTCCTGCGTGACTTGCGCGAGAACTATCCCGAGCGCGAGCTGGCGGTTGTATTTGGCGCTACGGGCGGTAAGGGTGTCGATCGGCGCACCACGATGGGTATCGCCGCTGGCAAGTATGCCGACCGAATCGTGATTACCGAGGATGACCCCGGCCCCGAGGATGTCGAGGATATTTGCGCCGAGATCGCGCGCAACGTTCAAGCGCAGGGAAATGATAACTGGCAAATCGTGACTGATCGCGTTGCCGCTATCGAGACTGCCGTGCGCGAAACCGTCCGTCCTGCCGTGGTCATCGTGACCGGTAAGGGCGAGGAAGAGCGTATGCTGCGGAAGAACGGACCCGAGCCTTGCGAGCGCGACGGTTCGATTCTCAAGCGCACCCTTGCGGCGTACGACGCCTAAGACCAGAAGCCCCTTCTACGTAAATGGAGTGACCATGTCCCACAATACCCTGCCGACCGTCGCTGAGCTTTCGGGTGAGATACGCGAGCGTCTTGCCAAGGTTAAGTACGTCTTTACCGACCTGGACGCCACCATGCTCGCGCCCGGCTCGTGCGTGCTGCGCGACAACGACGGCAACCCCTCGACCAAGCTCGTCGAGGCTGTCGTGGCACTTGCCCGCGCCGGCATCCAGGTGGTCCCCACCTCGGGCCGCAACCGCACCATGATCCACGAGGATGCACGCGTGCTCGGCCTCAACTCCTACATCGGCGAGATGGGTGGCCTGGTCATGTACGATCTCAAGGCCAACGATTGGGAGTATCTGACCGGCGATATGCCCTACGACCCCGCCTGCGGCCTCACGCCGCATCAGGTGATCGAGCAGACCGGCGTGTGCGAGAAGATTCTCGCCCGCTGGCCGCATAAGATCGAGTACCACAACGACATGTCGACTGGCTACAAGTACCGCGAGGTCACCGTCGGCATGCGCGGCGATGTGCCCGACGACGAGGTCCAGGCCATTCTTGATGAGGCTGGCTGCGGCCTGGTCTGGGCCTGCAACGGCCATCTGACCCATCTGTCCAAACCGACGACGCTCGAGCTCGAACGCGTCGAGGATGGCCGCGCGTTTAACATCAATCCCGCCGGCCTCAACAAGGGCGTTGCCATCGCACGTTTCTGTGAGCACCTGGGTATCGAGCGCGAGGAGACGCTGGCGCTCGGCGATTCCGAGTCCGACTTCTACATGGCTGACCACGTGGGCACGTTCTGCCTGGTCGAGAACGGTTTGACCAGCGCCGGCGCGCCCGAGTTCCTGGATGCCTGCGATAACGCCTACGTCACACGCGGCAAGATTGTCGATGGCTGGGCGGCAACGGCAGAGCTGCTCGTCGCGGCCCGTTCGTTGTGCGGTCCTATCGCGCTGAGCCATATCTTTTCGAGAGAGAATCTGGTGAGGTAATGTCCGATATCGAGAATCCGGCAGGCGACACGCGCCCGATTGGCGTGTTCGATTCTGGTCTGGGCGGTCTGACGGTTGCACGCGCCATCGCAACGGCGTTGCCGCACGAGTCCGTCTACTACTTTGGCGACACCAAGCGCTGCCCCTACGGCACCCGCACCGAGGACGAGGTGCGCTCGTTTGCACTGCAGGCGGGCCGTTGGCTGTCGAAGCACGACGTCAAGATCATGGTCATCGCCTGCAATACGGCGACCGCTGCGGCCTTGCGTTTGGCCCAGCAGGTGCTCGACGTCCCCGTCATCGGTGTGATCGCGCCGGGCGCACGCGCGGCAATCAACAGCACCCGCACACGCCGGGTGGGCGTGCTCGCCACCAACCTCACCATTCGCTCAGGCGCTTACACGCGTGCCATTCAGGACCTGGATGCCGGCGTCGACGTATACGGCTGCCCTGCTTCGAGTTTTGTCGAGGTCGTTGAGCACGAGCTCGCCTCGGGCGCGCATCTACAAGAGCAGTGGCTCGAGAACGAGGACATCTTTGATACGCCTGCCGTACGCGCGCTGGTCGGTGCCACGGTTGAACCGCTGCGCGACCACGGTATCGATACCGTGGTGCTCGGCTGCACGCATTTCCCGCTGCTCGTGGGGCCTATTCGCCATGCGCTGGGTCCCGGAGTGCGCGTGGTGAGTTCCGCCGAGGAGACCACGCGCGAGCTGACCGATATTCTCACGCGCCGCGAGCAGCTGGCGGGCGACGCAGCCGAGCCGCAGCATCGCTTTGCCACCACGTCTGACAACATTGCCGAGTTTGCGGTGGCGGGTAGCTTTATCTTTGGCCAGCCGCTCAAAAGCATCGAACATATCGATATCGATGAGCTGAAATAGATGTAAGGCAGCCGTCAAGGCCTTCGCCACATCTTTTGCCGAAAGGATATTTCTATGGAGTACATGCAGGTCAACCGCACTAACGGTCGCGCCGCCAACGAGTTGCGCCCCGTTAAGCTCACCCGCGGCGTTATGAAGCACGCCCACGGCTCGTGCCTGGCCGAGTTCGGCGACACGCGCGTACTGTGCGCCGCCACCATCGAGGAGGGTGTGCCGGGTTGGCGCAAGGGCGCCAAGGCCGGCTGGGTGACGGCGGAATATGCGATGCTGCCGGCCTCGACCGGTAAACGCTGCAAGCGCGAGCATGCCAACCGCAAGGGCCGCTCCATGGAGATCGAGCGGCTTATCGGCCGCAGTCTGCGTACTGTCGTCAACATGAAGGCGCTCGGCGAGTACACCGTTACCGTCGACTGCGATGTGATCCAGGCCGATGGCGGCACGCGTACGGCGAGCATTACCGGTGCCTGGTTGGCGCTGCACGACGCCCTTGCCATGTGGGTCGAGGCGGGCAAACTCGAGCGCATCCCGCTCACGGGCCAGGTTGCCGCCATTTCCATGGGCGTCGTCGACGGCAACACCCTGCTCGACTTGGATTATTCCGAGGACAGCCACGCCGAGGTCGACATGAACCTCGTCGCCACCGATTCCGGTGAGATGATCGAACTCCAGGGTACCGGCGAGCAGGCGCCCTTCGATCGCAAGCGTCTCAACGCCCTGCTCGACCTGGGCGACAAGGGTATCGCCGAGCTCATCGAGCTTCAGCGCCAAGCCCTCGCCTAACCTGCCAAAAAGGGATGTTAATTTTGGCAGGTTTTATCTGGGAAAACGTCGAAGTATAAGACTGCCGTTGATTGAGACGGGAGAGAGACCGAAGTCCTCGTCGTCCTCAACTCGGCATTGCTATAGAGACAAGGAGGCCAGTCATGGCACTTGAGAAGATTGACATCGACACCCTCGACCCGGCGGCGACCATCGTCGTGGCAACGGGCAACGCCCATAAGCTCACCGAGATCGAGGCCATTTTGGGCAAGGTCATGCCCGAGGTGCGCTTTGTGGCGCTCGGCCAGCTGGGTGATTTTGAGGATCCCGAGGAAAACGGCACGACGTTTTTGGAGAACGCCATCATCAAGGCGCAGGCTGCGGTCGAGGAGACGGGTCTTATGGCCATTGCCGACGATTCGGGCTTGGTCGTCGACGCGCTGGACGGTGAGCCCGGTGTGTATAGCGCGCGCTACGCGGGCGTTCACGGCGACGACGCCGCCAACAATGCCAAGCTGCTCGTGAATCTGGATGGCGTGGCCGACGAGGATCGCACCGCGCGCTTTATGAGCGTCGTCGCGCTCATCGACACGGACGGTTTGGTCACCTATGGCGAGGGCGCCTGCGAGGGCGTTATCGCGCACGAGGGCCGCGGCGATCACGGCTTTGGCTACGACCCGCTGTTCCTGCCGGTCGACACGCCGGGCAAGACCATGGCCGAGCTGACGGCTGACGAGAAGAACGCCATCAGCCATCGTTTCCACGCGCTCGAGCATCTGTCCGCCAAGCTGACGGGCGAGGAGTAGACCGTGCGTGCGGTGGTGCAGCGCGTGCTCAACGCCGGCGTGACGGTCGACGGCGAGTGCGTGGGCAAAATTGGGCGCGGCTATCTGGTGCTACTGGGCGTTGGCCATGACGACACGTGCGCCGAGGCCGATAAGCTGTGGGGCAAGCTCCGGGGCTTGCGCATTAACGAGGACGAGAACGGCAAGACCAACCTGGCACTTGCCGATGTCGACGGCGAGGTTCTCGTGGTGTCACAGTTCACGCTGTTCGCCGATTGCCGTCACGGCCGCCGTCCATCGTTTACGGATGCTGGCACCCCCGATGTCGCCAACGAGCTCTACGAGTACTTCCTGACGCTTGTGCGCGAGGACGTCGAGCACGTAGCGCATGGCATCTTCGGCGCCGACATGAAGGTCGACCTCGTCAACGACGGTCCATTCACCATCGTCTTGGACACCGATAGTCTGTAAGTAGTCAATTTGGGACCGGGCTTTTTTAGCTACTTGCGTATGGCCACAACAGGATGCTATAGTATTAGAGTTTTGTCTATCTTAGGGGTATTATCCCCTTTTTGAATTG
>CAUASQ010000018.1 GCA_958431945.1 uncultured Collinsella sp.
CGCCCGAGATCACGGACGCCGCCTTTGACAAAATGCTCGTTGAGCTGCAGGAAATTGAGGCGACCTATCCCGATCTGGTGACGCCCGACAGCTATACCCAGCGCGTTGGTGGCTACGTGAGCGAGCAGTTTACGCCGGTCACGCACATGGCACGCATGTATTCCATGGACGATGCCATGGATCTGGACGAGCTCGACGCATGGCTCCAGCGCACCGAGGATGCGCTCGGTGCCGGCAGCGTCACCTATACCTGCGAGCTTAAGATTGACGGTCTGGGCGTGGCCCTTACCTACCAAAACGGCACCTTCGTACGCGCCGCCACGCGCGGCGACGGCACCACGGGCGAGGATGTATCGCTCAACGTGCGCACCATCAAGGATGTGCCCATGCATCTGTCCGAGGCAGCGCTCACCCACATGGGCGCCGACCGCGAGCGTACCATCGAAGTACGCGGCGAGGTCTATATGCCCAAGGGCAGCTTTGTTCGCCTGAATGAAGAGGCCGATGCCGAGGGCCGCGACCCCTTTGCCAACCCGCGCAACGCCGCTGCAGGATCCCTGCGCCAGAAGGATCCCAAGGTCACGGCACGTCGCGACCTCGCCACCTTTATCTACGCCATTGCCGATACCGACCCGCTGCACGTTCACAGCCAGCGTGAGTTTCTGGACTGGCTGCGTAGCGCCGGCTTTAGCGTCAACCCCAACGTGGCACGCTGCGCCACGCCGGCCGAGGTCCACGAGTTCTGCGCCCAGGCCCTCGAGCATCGCGGCGATCTGGATTACGACATCGACGGCGTGGTCGTAAAGGTCGACAGCTTCCAGCAGCAGCTCGACCTGGGCTTTACCGCTCGCGCACCGCGCTGGGCCATTGCCTTTAAGTTCCCGCCCGAGGAAAAGCAGACCGTCCTACGCGAAATTCGCATCCAGGTGGGCCGCACCGGTGTGCTCACGCCGGTCGCTGAGTTCGACCCGGTCACGGTTGCCGGCTCCACCATCGCGCGCGCCACGCTGCACAACATCGATGAGATCCGTCGCAAAAACGTGCGCGAGGGCGACACTATCATCGTGCACAAGGCAGGCGACGTAATCCCTGAGGTTGTGGGCCCGGTGCTCGACAAGCGCCCGGCCGATTCGGTCGACTGGCGCATGCCCGAGGTCTGCCCCGTGTGCGGCAGCCCCGTGGTTCACGAGGACGGTGAGGTTGCCTACCGCTGCGTGTCCATCGACTGCCCCGCGCAGCTCAAGGAGCGCCTGCTCCACTGGGTGAGCCGTGGCTGCATGGACGTCGACGGCCTGGGTGACGAGATCGTCGACAAAATGATCGCCGCCGGCCTGATCCACGATGTCGCGGACTTCTACCAACTCACGGTCGACGACATCGCCAGCCTGGACACAGGCCGCACCTATGCCAGCTCCAACAGCAAAAAGGGCGTCAAGAAGGGCGACCCTATCCCGGTGGGCCTCAAGACGGCCGAGAAAATCATCGTCGAGCTCAACAAGTCCAAGAGCAAGCCACTCGGTCGCGTGCTGTTTGCCCTGGGTATCCGCCACGTGGGCAAGAGTGTGGGCGAGGTCATCGCTGAGCGATTTCTGTCGATCGACAAGCTCATCTTGGCGAGCGAAGAGGACATCGCCGAGTGCGAGGGCATCGGTCCCAAGATTGCGGCGAGTGTCAAACAGTTTCTGGCCGTGCCCGAGAACCTTGCCGTGCTGGAGCGTTTGCGTCAGGCGGGCCTTTCGCTCGAGGTCGACTTGGGCGCTGCGCACGCGCAAGCTGCAGCCGATGCTGGCGTGGCGGGCGAGCTCGCCGACGCGCAGCCGCTCGCGGGTCTGACCTTTGTGCTCACGGGCACGCTCGTCAACCGCACGCGCGACGAGGCGGGCGCGGCGCTCAAGGTGCTCGGCGCCAAGGTTTCAGGTAGCGTGTCAAAGAAGACGAGCTATCTGGTCGCCGGCCCCAAAGCGGGCTCCAAGCTCACCAAGGCCGAGCAGCTGGGCGTGCCTGTATTGGATGAGGACGCACTCGAGCAGATCTTAGCTACTGGTGAGGTACCCCAGGCTTAGCGCATCGATAACCAAATTGAAGATCCGCCCGGAAAGCATGATGCCTTTCGGGCGGATTTTATTTGGACGGGGCAACGGGCACCGTGATTTGCGTTACGTAGGTTGCTGGGTCGTCGCTGATGATGTCATCGATGAGGGCGATCTCGCGCGAGGGGCCGGCGGGCGTCAGGTTGTGTTCGTGCATGTAGCCGAGCAGCCGCCCGTAGCGCGGGGCTGCTTGTCCGTGCGTGCCACGGAAACTTATGGTCAGGCAGTGCGCGGCAGGCCGCGTCTCGATTTCACCCAGGTAGTCGTCGGTGTCATCGAGCAGCAGAAAGACCTCGTCGTAGCCATCAAAGTCGCCGCCGGCCAGGCGTTCGGGCGCGATGCCCACACCTAGATTGCCAAGATAGGCAAAGGTTTCGTGCTGCCCCTGCTGAAGCTGGCGGATATGCCATCCCAGCGAATAGGCGTCGGTGGGATTGACGCGCTCGTGCAGCGTGGCGCAGCGAAGTTCGGGTTCCTCGATTTCGCTAATGGTGTCGAGATCAGCATTCAAAGCGCCATGAAGCAAGGCAAGCCGCTGGTTAATCTTGCGCGACATGCGCTCCAACTCATGCCGCCTGTGCTCAATTAACTCCTGTTGCTTGGTCAGTTGCCGTTGCATCAAATCCATATCGCGCGTAGTGACAAACTCGCGAATCTGCGTCAACGGCAAGTCGAGAACGCGCAGGTTGCCGATGGTGTTGAGGGTGGAGAGCTGCCGCGATCCGTAGTAGCGGTACCCACTTGCCGGATCGACATATGCCGGCTCCAACAGCCCCATCTGCTCGTAATGGCGCAGTGTGCCCACGCTCAAATTGAGCAAGCGCGCCACCTCGCCAATGCGGAGCAGGCCCTCGGTGTGTTCGCTTGGCATGTCGGTCACAGGACCGCTCCTTTCGGTAAAACAGGGGAGAGGCGCTAGGCCCGCGTCGCCTCGCTACGCCACCAGTTTGTCAAAAGCCCCGCGCCGGTTGAGCACGGTAAACGCGACAACACAGATGACTGCCGACAAAATCGATCCGCACGGCGAAGCGATACCCATGGGAAACAGCGTGTCGGAATAGGCGTTCGACAGCAGCCAGGCGCCGGGCACGCGAATGAGCGCCACGGCCAGCACGTTGTGCGCAAAGCCGATGTAGCTCTTGCCGTACGCAGCGAAAAAGCCGCTAAAGCAAATGTGGATGCCGGCAAAAATCGCATCGAAAATGTAGCTGCGCATATAGCCGGTGCCGGCGGTGACCACTGCAGCGTCCTTGGCAAAAAAGCCGATAAACGCCGGCGCCACCAGCCACATCAGCACCGTGATCAGGCAGCCGTACACCGCCGAGATGGTCATGGCGTCCTTGAGTACCTGACGCGCGCGGTCACCCTTGCCCGCGCCGGCGTTTTGCGCCGTGAGCGCGCTGACGGTAGCGCCCATGGAACTCGGCACGATAAACAAAAAGCTGATCATCTTTTCGACCAAGCCTACGGCGGCGGCGTCGACCAGACCGCGGTGGTTGGCGATGACGGTGATGAACATAAACGCCACCTGGATGCAGCCGTCCTGCACGGCCACGGGCACACCGATCTTAAGAATGCTGCCGAGCACCTCGGGCTGGGGGCGCAGGTCGCTGCGCTTGAGGTGAATGTGCGTACGGCGGCTCTTGAGCCACACAAGCGCGAGGGCCACGCTCGCCGTCTGTGCGATAACCGTGCCGAGTGCGGCGCCTACGGGGCCGAGCCCCATGTGGCCGATAAACAGAAAGTCGAGCGCGATGTTGATGATGCACGCCACGCCAATCACGTACATGGGCGAGCGCGAATCGCCCAGCCCGCGAAAGATGGCCGAGAGGATGTTGTATGCGGCGATAAAGGGAATGCCGACAAAGCAGATGCGCAGGTAGGCGGCAGTGCCTTCGACGGCTTCGGCGGGAGTGCCAATGAGCGCCACAATCTGCGGACACAGTGCGAGCAGGACAGCGGCCAGCACCACCGAGACACCCATAAAGAGCGTGATGGTGTTGCCGATGGCGGTCTCGGCTCGGTCAAACCGGCGCGAGCCCACGGCGTGGCCGACGATGACCGTCGTTCCCATGGCCAGGCCCACGAGCGTTACGGTAATGATATAGAGCGTCTGCGCGCCATTGCCCACGGCGGTGATGCCGGCGGCGCCGCTAAACTGCCCCATCATGTACAGGTCGGCCATGCCGTAGAGCATCTGCAAAAAGTACGAGAGCATATAGGGCAGGGCAAAGACCGCGATGGTCTTGAGGACATTGCCGCGTGTGAGGTCGTGTTCCATGGGCGGGGCTTTCTGGCTGGGTTCGTTTTGCTACCAGTGTAGTGAAAACCCTACAACGATTGTAGAGTCAAGGTTTATGTTGGCGGCGGGGCGAAAAAAGTCGCGCTCGCGTTCATTTCCAATTGAATACAGAGATGCACCTTGCGAGCTTAGCGCCTGCACTAGCCTTGCAGAAATCGATTTCGGAACACTTGACACCGCCGCACGGCGCGCCATAATACGTGGGTTTGCGAACAACGTTTGATGGGGGATGAACCTGCGTGCGCAATCTCAAGATTCTGTTTTCCTATCTGGGGGCATACCGCCGCGATGCCATACTCGGCGTGCTCTTTGTGACGGCCGAAACGGCGCTCGAGCTGTTTATCCCGGTCATCATGGCAAATATCATCGACGTGGGCGTGCCCGCGGGCGACATCAACTACATGCTGTTGCAGGGCACGTATATGTTGGCATGCGCCGCATGTTCGCTGGTACTTGGCTTGGGCTATGCACGCACGTCTGCTCGCATCGCCTCGGGGCTGGGCGCTAACCTGCGCGAGGCCGAGTATCGTAAGATCCAGACGCTCGCTTTTGGCAATCTGGACAACTACGACGCCAGCTCGCTGGTCACTCGCATGACCACCGATATCACTGTTATTCAGAACGCTATCGGCAATGGCTTTCGCCCCATGGTGCGCGGCCCCGTGACGCTCATCGTCGGCTTGGTCTATGCGCTGGCGCTGTCGCGTCCGCTCGCCACCGTTTTCGCGATCATCCTGCCGGTGCTGGCGATCGTACTGGGCGTTATCACCTATCGCATCAGTCCGCTCTACCGCCAGCTGCAGACCTCGATGGACCATCTCAACGGTGTGGTGCAGGAAGACCTCACCGCCGTGCGCGCCGTCAAGGCGTACGTGCGCGCCGAGCACGAGGAGGCCAAGTTCGATGCCGTCAATACCGAGCTTGCGCATACGGCGACGAAGACCTTTGGCAACGCTGTGCTCAACCTGCCGGTGTTTCAGCTGTCGATGTACGTGGCGGCGCTTTCCATTCTGTGGATCGGCGGGCGCATGATTCTTGCCGGCGAGCTCGGCGTGGGCTCGCTCACGGGCTTTATGAGCTATGTGCTGCTGATCATGAACTCGCTCATGATGATCTCCAACGTGTTTTTGCTGCTCACGCGCGCTCTCACGAGTGTGGGCCGTATCGCAGAGGTGCTCGATGAGGAGCCCTTTATCGCCAACCCTGCGGGAGACCTCGCGACTGCGGTGCCAGCGGACGGCAGTATCGAGTTTCGTGACGTTTCCTTTAAATACCGCGCGGATGCAGCCGAGGATGTGCTCGAGCATATCGACCTTCGCGTCGAGAGCGGCTCGACGGTGGGCATCCTCGGCGGCACAGGCTCGGGCAAGAGCTCGCTTGTGCAGCTGATTGCGCGCCTGTACGACGCCACCGAGGGCACCGTGCTTGTGGGCGGACACGACGTGCGCGACTACGACCTCGCGATCCTACGCGACGCCGTGGGCATTGTGCTGCAAAAGAATGTGCTGTTTACGGGTACCGTGCGCGAGAACCTGCAGTGGGGCAATCCGCAGGCGTCGGACGATGAGCTCCTCGCGGCTTGCCGCGCGGCGTGCGTGGACGAGTTCCTTGATCGCATCGGCGGGCTGGACGGAGAGCTGGGCCAGGGCGGTGCCGGCGTCTCGGGCGGGCAGAAGCAGCGCCTGTGCATCGCGCGTACGTTGCTCAAACACCCGCGCGTGCTCATCTTTGACGATTCGACCAGCGCGGTCGATATGGCGACCGACGCTAAGATTCGCGAGCACATCGCTCGGATTCCCAATACGACCGTGCTCATCATCGCCCAGCGCATCGCGAGCGTCATGGATGCCGATCGCATTGTGGTGTTGGACGACGGTCGTGTCCACGGCGTGGGCACGCACGAGGAACTGCTGGCGGGCGACAATATCTACCAGGAGATTTATGCCTCGCAGATGGAGTTCGCGGGGAACGCAGACACCGGCGACGGCTGCGACGATGGTTGCGCGAATGATCCGTTTTCCTCCGTCCCCAGCGGATCGCCCTTGGAAGGGGGTGAGCGCCATGCCTAAGACCGCAGCCCAAGCACGCCCTGCCGACCTCAAGCGCACGGTGCGCCGCCTGCTCTCCTACATGGGTCACGCCAAGTTCTCGCTGCTTGCAGTGGGTGTGCTTGCCTCTGTGGCCGCCATCGCAAGCCTTGCCGGCACCTACATGGTGCGCCCCATCGTCAACGGTTTGGCAACGGGCGGCGAGGAACTGCTCGCTAGGCAGGTCATCTTTACCGCTGCTATCTACGCCGCGGGCGTGCTCTCGGCCCTGGGCTACTCACAGATCATGGTGCGCGCAGCCCAGCGCGTGGTGTCCGATATTCGCCGCGACCTGTTCGCGCACATCCAGACGCTGCCGCTGAGTTACTTCGACAGCACGCGCTCGGGCGACATCATGAGCTTCTTTACCAACGACGTCGACACTGTCTCCGAGGCGCTCAACAACAGCTTTGCCAACGTGATTCAGGCGAGCATCCAGATGGTCGGCACCACGGCCATGCTCATCATCCTCAACTGGCAGCTCACGATTATCACGCTCGTGTGCGATGTGGCCATTATGCTGTACGCGCGCTACTCGGGCGCGCGCTCTAAGCGCTTCTTTGCCGCCCAGCAGGCATCGCTTGGCGACCTGGACGGATATATCGAAGAGATGGTCTCGGGCCAAAAGGTCATCAAGGTCTTTAACCGCGAGGCAGCGAATGTCGCCGGCTTCACCTGCCGTAACGACGAGCTTCGCCGCACCGGCACCGCCGCCGTGAGCTATGCCAACTCCATGGTGCCCATGACCGTGGTGATCGGCTATGCCAACTACGCTATCGTCGCCGTGGCGGGCGGCATGCTCTGCATCAAGGGGCTCGCCGACGTAGGCGCGCTTGCAAGCTACCTGGTCTTTGTACGCCAGGCGGCCATGCCCATCAACCAGTTTACGCAGCTGGGCAACTTTTTGCTCAACGCGCTGGCCGGTGCCGAGCGCCTGTTTGCCGCCATGGACCTTAAGCCCGAGGTGGACGAGGGCTGCGTGGAGCTGGTGCAGACGGGCGACGCCGCGTGGGCATGGAAGATTCCCGAGGGCCAGGGCGTGGGCGCGTACGGGCACCTGCATGATGTGGCTGCCGTTGATGAGTCGGGCCGTGCGGTGGCTGCCGACGGCACCGAGCTCACGTGCGGCTTGGTCCCACTTGCCGGCGACGTGCGCTTCCATGCCGTGGACTTTTCCTACGTGCCGGGCACCCGTGTGCTCACGGACCTCAACCTGTTTGCCAAGCCGGGGCAAAAGATCGCGTTTGTGGGCTCGACGGGCGCCGGTAAGACGACCATCACCAACCTCATCAACCGCTTCTACGAGGTCGATGACGGCGAGATCACGTACGACGGCATCGACGTCAAGCACATTGCCAAGGCCAGCCTGCGCGGGTCGCTGGGCATTGTGCTGCAGGACACGCACCTGTTTAGCGGCACCATTGCGCAGAACATCCGCTTTGGCAAGCTCGATGCGACCGACGAGGAAGTGCGCGCCGCTGCCGAGGCTGCCTGCGCCGATTCGTTTATCCGCCGCCTGCCTAGAGGCTACGATACGCCGGTCACGGCCGATGGCGCCAACCTGTCGCAGGGTCAGCGCCAGCTGCTCGCCATCGCGCGCGTGGCCGTCGCCGATCCGCCGGTGCTCATCCTGGACGAGGCCACGAGCTCCATCGACACGCGCACCGAAAAGCTCATCGAGCGCGGTATGGACCGCATCATGCGCGGACGCACCACGTTTATGATCGCGCACCGCCTGTCCACCGTCCGCGACGCCGACGCCATCATGGTCCTCGAGCACGGCCGTATCATCGAGCGCGGCACGCACGAAGAGCTGCTCGCCCAGCACGGCGAATACTGGCAGCTCGCGCATGGCTTAAAAGAGCTGGATTAACCCGTTCGAGCACGATGCTTTGAGCCCTCCGTGCCCCCTCACCTAGCCTCAAACCATCACAACATTCGACGTTTTTCGTCAAAAACGGGAAAGGCATCGAATGTTGTGATGGTTTTTCTGCCACTCGACCGGGTGGAATCGCTTTCTTGTGCACGAAGGTGTGCGGACCCGTGGGCAGGGGAATAAGGTTGGTTATCCGACTCCTTTGGAGGGCTCATGGACCTGCCGATCGTCCTGTCCCATAAGACTGCCTGGCTGTACCACAACGTGGCGCGCCCGTCCGAGCCGCTCTCGCGAGCAAGCAGCCTATACGATGAGGACTCGCTTGCTAACGAGGCGGAGCCGACTGCGGACCTGCCCAAATTGGGGCTCGATACCAAGGGGCTGAGGGCTTCAACGGCAGTTGGGATCGTTACCGACTATCTGGTTTCGCTCGGTATTCCACGAGAAGAACTCGATCATATCGACACGCTCGTCAACTTTGATTTTGAGCGCTCGACGCCGGCTGGATTTAGGTGCCACGTGTTTGGGGCGCCGGTACCTCCAGACCATCTTATCGAGGTGGCAGAGGGCCTTCTAGTGGTTGATGAGGCCATGTGCTTTGTCCAAGCGGGTTCGTGGATGAGCGAGCCCGAGCAGCTGGAATATGGCTACGAAATCTGCGCTCGATACCATTTGAATCATCTGTCGACAGGCGATTATATCGAGATGGGGCAGAGGTATACCGTTGCCGACTTGATTGCTTATTGCAATGAGAACCGATCTCGTCAGGGGGCTATACGCGCGGCCGCCGTGCTCAAGCGCGTGCACGATGGCGCACGGTCGCCCATGGAGACGGCCACCGCAATCATGGTCGTAGCAAAACGTTCTCAAGGAGGGCTTGGATACGCCAAGGTCGAGCTCAACCATCGGGTCGATGTTCCCAGCGAGTTCAAATATCTCGCTAAGTCCGGGTATTTCGAGATTGACGTATATGCGCCCGCGAGCGGTACGGGGATTGAATACAACGGCTCGGACCATCTTGATAAACAGCGCAGCGCGTCGGACGCGGAGCGTATGACCGTGCTGAGCGCGCTGGGCTTTAGGATGATCGTCCTCACCGGGACTCAGTTTGCCCACCGGCTGCAATTGCACCGGGCGATGAACGCCATCGCGCTTGCTATGGGTCTTAAGTGCGACCGAAGCGAGACATTCCAGAAACGTCAGAATGACCTGCGAGAATTCGTGATTCGACACTGGGACGGCAGCCTTTAGGGGCGTTCCAGCCCTTCTACGGGGTGCCGTGGGCAGGCAAGCCATCACAACATTTGACGTTTTTCGCCAAAATCGGGAAAAGCATCGAATGTTGTGATGGTTTGTGTGTTGAGGATGGGCTTGGGAAGCCGGTCTTGCTCAAAGCGGCCTGTCCTGTCGTACGGGTGTCGGCATGATTCTCTCGTGGGGTATTATGTTTTCCGAAGAATAAAACGCCGCGTGAGGGGAGGGCTGCGTGGACGGGCACGTGCAACATGACGGTTTTGGCCGCGATATCAACTACCTGCGCATTGCCGTTACCGACAAGTGCAATTTCCGCTGCATTTACTGCATGCCGGCCGATGGCGTGGCGCCCCGTGCGCACGACGAGCTGCTCAGTGCCGAGGAAATCGCCCGCTTTGTGCGCTTGGTGGCGGGGGAGGGCATTTGCCGCGTGCGCCTGACGGGTGGCGAGCCGCTGGTCAGCCGCCGTATCATCCCGCTCATTCGTGACATCCGCGCGATTCCGCAGATCGAGGACATCTCGCTTACCACCAATGGCGCACTGCTGCCCAAGCTGGCGCCGCAGCTCAAAGACGCGGGACTTAACCGCGTCAACATCTCGCTCGACACGCTCGACCCTACGCTCTTTGGAAAGATCACGCGTCTAGGTCGACTCGAGCAGACCATGGCTGGCATCGACGCGGCGCTGGCTTGGGGCTTTGAGCCCGTTAAGGTCAACTGCGTTGTTGTGCGCCGGCTCAACCAGGATGTGGCGGCCCTCGCACGGCTGACCGTCGACCGCCCTATTCATCTGCGATTTATCGAATATATGCCCATCGGCGACGAGCACACGAGTTCGCATTGCGCTGTGGATCCGCATGCTCCCGCGCTCAATCCCGAGCTGTGGGATGCGAGCGATACCGTGCCGAGCGACGAGCTGCGGGAGCGCATCAATGCCGGGGTCGCCGCGGCGGGTCTGGGCGAGCTCGAGCCGCTCGACATCAACGACGCTCCTGCCGGCGCGGGCCCTGCGCGCTACTGGCACTTTCCGGGCGCGGCGGGAACGGTTGGCTTCATCAGCGCCATGTCCAACCATTTTTGTGCGAATTGCAACCGTCTGCGCCTGACGGCCGATGGCAACGTGCGTCCGTGCCTGTTCAGCGATGCCGAGTATTCGGTGCGCGACGCCCTGCGCCGTGGTGATGATATGCAGGTACTTTCGATTTGGCGCGATGCCGTCGCCCACAAACCGCAGGAACACGCGATAATTGAGGGCACGCAACGATTTATGTCCCAAATCGGAGGATGATCATATGGCCAAGAGCAGGTACGCCGATGCCACCAAGGCCGCTCGCAGGGCCGCGATGTCTGCCCACAAAGTCACGGCTGCGGCGAATGCTGGCAACGCCGACGCGTCCGTGCAGCCGACTGCCAGCGCTGCCACCGAGCCCGCCCGCGACGCCCGTCGCGACGAGCTGACGCACGTGGACGCCAAGGGCGAGGTGCGCATGGTCGACGTGTCCGACAAGGTCGAGACCCATCGCATTGCCATCGCCGAGGGCACCATCCTCATGCACCCCGAGACGCAGACCATGGTGCTGCAGGACCGCGCCAAGAAGGGCGACGTGCTTGCCTGCGCGCGCGTGGCGGGCATCATGGCCATCAAACGCACGAGCGACATCATCCCCATGTGCCATCCGTTGCTCATTACCAAGAGCAAGTGCGACATTGCGCCCATCGCTCCAGCGGGGACGCCTGTCGATGACGTGTCCGAGGGCTGGGCGCCGTCGCGCGCGGACGGGCAGGTTGGCTTTCACGTGCTGGTCACGGCGGGCGTGACGGGCAAAACGGGTATCGAGATGGAGGCGTTGACCGGCGCGAGTGCCGCGTGTCTGACCATCTACGACATGTGCAAGGCGGTCGATCGCGGCATGGAGATTGTCGACGTGCGCCTGTTGCACAAGGAGGGCGGCCGCTCGGGCGTGTGGGATCGTGCCGAGCGCCAGGCCGCTGCTGTTGAGGCTGTTGCCGCTGACGGTGCCGCGCCCGCGAACGCACCCGTCGCCGCCGCGCCCGCAGCTCCGGCACCGGCCGTCCCTGCGATCGCGTTTATCGGCTACCAAAACTCGGGCAAGACCACACTTGTCGAGAAGGTCATTGCCGAGCTCACCCGCCGCGGCCTGCGCGTGGGTTCGCTCAAGCATCATGGGCATCACGGCTTTGATATCGATGTGCCCGCTAAGGACACCTGGCGCCATCACCAGGCCGGCTCCAAGCACGTGGGCCTCATCTGCGCCACGCGCTGGGCGGAGTACGCCGACACGCGCGAGGAGGACGAGATGCCCGCGCGCGAGCTGCTGTCGCGCTACAACGATGTCGACGTGGTGATCATCGAGGGCTACAAGACCGAGGGCTTCGACAACATCGTGGTCGCGCGCTCCGGTGTCGACCGCCTGCGCGGCAAGAGCTCGCTCGACCTAGTCGATGGTCGCACGCTGGCCCTTGCCTGCAACGAAGCCCTGGCACGCCAGGCATTCGACGCCGGCTTTGCGACCCGAGCCATCAACATCAACGACGCTCGAGCCATCTGCGATCTCATCCAAGACCACCTTTAAGGCTTGACGCTGAACCTGCCAAAAAGGGACAGGTTTATTTTGGCAGGTTTTACCTGGGCAAACGTCACTTCCACCACAAAGGGGCCAGGCACCTTTGTGGTGGATTTTGCTTTAGTAGATGTGTGGAACATGCCTTACAATCTACCAAGTAGTTCATGACGGGCGAAAACGGAGAGAAGGGGCTTGATGCGTCCTTAACGTTTCATGCGGATAGATTGATTCGACAGACGGTGGCGAATGCCCACCGCCCGTATTCGTATGAAACAAGGAGTCTCCATGCTCGCCTTTCTTTTCTCAAAGCCTCGATCATCGCTGTCCGTGCAGGCCAAGCGCCTGGTGGCGATGCGCTTTCTCATCTACACCGGTTTTCAGACCAGCTACTTTATCGGCGTCATCGGAACGCTCACCTATGCAGACGATGCCTCGGTCGTGGCGACATCGCTGGCCGTTCTGTTTATGAACGTATTCGTGATCTTGGGATCCTTTGCGGGTGGCGCTGCGCTCGACGCCTGGGGCCCGCGCCGTCATTTCTTGCTGAGCATCGTGGGCACGCTGGCAACCGGCGCGGCAATCCTCGCCTTTGGCAGCGCGACCGGCATCGTCCTACTTGGCGCGGTGCTCCTGGGCTTTGTGATGGGATTCGCCCAACCCATCGCCACATCCTATCCAGCCTACCTCACCGATGATCCTCTCGAGCTCAAAGACATCAACTCCGCCATCGCCATGTTTTCAAACGTGAGTATCATCGTTGGTCCCACGCTGGGCGGCTTTGTCGCGGCGGCTGCGTCGTCGCGTGCGGTGTTCGTGCTCATGATGCTCTTTACAGTGCTGGCGCTCGTCGCCGGTTGGGGCTTTAGGCCGCAGACCAGCCATGTCGCCGGGCATGCGGATGCCGATTCGGCAGAGGAAGGGGAGCGTGCGGGACAAAGCACCAACCCCAGCACGTCCACCCGCGCCACCTTCGCAGCCAGCATCAAGACAGTCTTCACCAACAGCGTCCTCGCCCTGCTGTTCTGCATTATTTTCCTCTCGAACTTTGGCTATGGTGCCTTCGATCCGCTGGAGTCGTTCTTCTACCGCGATGTTCTGCATGTCGGTGTTGAGTGGATGGGCTGGCTCTCGTCGGCCAGCGGTGTGGGCGCGGTGCTGGGCGCCGTCCTCGCGCTCCGCTTGCCGCCGCGCTTCGTCAGCCTCAAAACGCTGCTCGTGGCACTCATGTCCGTGGGCGTGGGAAGTCTGATTTATGTGGGGACACCGTACGTGGGCGTGGCCCTTATTGGCCAGATTGTCCTGGGCGTGGCCTGGGGCGTCGTCAACCCGCTCCACAACACGATCGTGCAAACGACGGCCCCGCTCGAGCAGCTCGGTCGCGTCAACTCGGTCATGGGTTTTGGCAACATGTTCGCCGGCGTGGCGCCGCTGGCGATTGCCCCGTGGCTGGCGGCGACGTTTGGCGTGCAGCAGACGCTCGTAGGGGCGGGCATGGTCGTGACGGCGGTTCCCGCGGCGTTGCTGCTGTTTGGCCGCCGGCATTTTGATCGTGCCGCGAGGCGGTAAAAACCATCACAACATTCAGCGAAAATCGCGATTTTGCCGAAAAACGTCGAATGTTGTGATGGTTTGCGCTCCGGGACAGGTCATCCTGCGAGTCCGGCCACCACAAAGGGGCCAGGCACCTTTGTGGTGGTTTTGCGCCAAAGCGCCCCGTGTGCGCTTTGGTATACCATGTACGCCGTTCACGAATACATCCCAAATCGCCGCACAACCCAGAAAGGCCCCCATGGACACCACCTTCAGCCACATCAAAGCCGTGTTCTGCGATATCGACGGCACGCTGCTCACGAGCCGGCACACGGTGTCCCCGCGCACCGTGGCGGCAATCCGCGCCCTGCGCGAGCGCGGCGTGCTGTTTGGCCTGTGCACCGGGCGCGACGCCCACGCGACCGAGGCCATGTACGAGCTCTGGGGCATCGAAGGCCTGGTGGACGTGCTGGTGGGCTGTGGTGGCGCCGAGGTCATCGACCGCGCGCACGACATCAACGAGCTGAGCTATCCACTGCCGGGCGAGACCATCGCGCGCATCTGCGAGCACATGGCGGACCTTCCGGCAACGCCCGTCTGCCCCCGAGACGGCGTGTTCTACGTGCCCGAGAGCAACGCGTGCGTCGAGCACCTGTCGCGCGTCGACGGCGTGCCCTACCAGGTGGTCGATTTTGCCGAGTTCTTGCGCGAGCCGCAGCCCAAGGTGATGTTTACCATGGCGCCCGAGGTAATGCCGCGGGTGATTGAGCGGGCGTCGACGTTTGCCGATGACACTGTTAAGGCGGCGGCTCTGCAAACCACGCAGCGACTCTACGAATTCATGGATCCGCGCGTGTCCAAGACGCGCGGCCTTGTGCGCGTGGCGGAGCTCAACGACATGGAGCTCCAGGACATCTGCGTGTTTGGCGATGCGGACAACGACACCTGCATGGTGGCTGACGCCGGCGTGGGCGTGGCCATGGCAAACGGCAGTGACGCCACCCGTGCCGCCGCCGACTTTGTAACCGCGAGCAACGACAAAGACGGCATCGCGATCTTTATCGAGGAACATCTGCTGTAATGCAGGGGGAGAACCACCGCAAAGGGGACAGGTACCTTTGCGGTGGCCTCAGGCGATTTGGGCGAATTGATGCCTAAAAACTGCGCGCAAATTCAAATTTGGTTGTATGAACATCTCGCTTCTAACTACCGATGGGTTAAAGATATTCCCATCAATTTGGTAGTCTATTCCTCCCGGTTAATGACCTACCGTTCACAGGATGTCTGCTCTTGAGCAAAATGTTGTGCAAATAAATATAATGCTATTAAAAAACTGATAACTGGCTTAATTACCAGTAGAAATAGATATTTCATAGCGAATAAACGAAGGTTAATCCGAGCAAATGTCAAGAGAATTGAGAATTCGCTACAAAACTATCGGTATTTTTGCTTAGATATTCAAACAATCGTTACAATATGTACTATAAGCGTGCGCAATTACAGGTTGCGCAGATACGTTTGATAGTGAAAGAGCAAGATCGCGGTCTCTTGGGGAGGAGACATCGATGAAAGCGAATTCAGAAAAAACTAAGCAGAGTAAAAAAGCGACGCGCCGTGTACTGGCAGGCGTTTTGTGCGGAGCATCCGTTTTGAGCCTGGTACTGTCGCTCGTCATGCCTCCGATCTCGCAGGCCATTGCAAACGATGCCCAGACAGGTTCTACCGAGGCGACCGTTGCAGACGCGAGCGCTTTGGGCGAGGACGCCGGTGCAGACGAGAACGTTTTGGGTGAGGAGGCCGGTGCAGGCAATTCCACGGGCAAAGACGCCGAAAACCAGATTAGTGACGACGCTGAGGGTGGCGCGAGCGAAGACGCCGTCACCGAGGGTCAGCCGTCCGACGACACGAAGGTCGAGGGCGACACGCAGTCTGCGGATGATGGTGCCAACGGCGATGGTGCAATCGCACTCACTGCAGGAAATGAATCGTCTTATACAATCAACAGTGAACAGTGGGGATGAACTCAGCAATAAGCTTCTTAACGAGAACTTTCGCGATGCAAAAGGCTGCGCGACTTTTGAGCTTGTTAACGATATTGAATGCAACCAAGAGATTGGGTTTGAACAAACTGTCGACAACCCTATCAATATCACACTAAATCTAAACGGTCACAAGATTAAATATACGAATCAGAGCCAGCCCCTGTTTAACATCACCGGTGGCGCGACACTTACAATTAAGGATTTAATTAAGGATTCTGATTCTGAGAAAGATCCTGAGAAAGCGAGTGATAAGGGCATCAAAGTCCAGGAGCTAAATGATCAGGGCCAGAACTTAAATCCCATCAATTATGGTAAAGCAGCAGAGTTGTCTTACAACAATGATGGCATTCCGTATAGCCTTACCTACTACGTGACCGAATCGTCCCCGAGTACAATAGACATAACCAAGACAACCGAGACGCTTTTCAAACATAGCGTCGATATTAAAGGTGCCATCGTGGCGTGCGGTGGCAATGAAAACCTGAAGCTCATCAACATCAATGACGGTGGTCATTTCAGTCTTGAGAGCGGCGTGCTCACACAAGAGAAAGACTGCAATGTCCGGAACCTGGTGTACGCGGTGAACAAGTCGACCGTCAATATGAACGGTGGTTACGTTTGTGGAGGTTATTGTCCGGACCATGCTGCCGGCGCAGGAATATCTGTCGAAAATTCGACTCTTAGCATTTCTAACGGCGTAATTGCCGGCAACTGCGCTCCTAGTGGCGGCGGTGTATATGCCAATGGATCTGCAGTCAAGGTGACCGGCGGCGTAATCTCCGGTAATAGCACTAACAGTAACGGATATGGTGGCGGCATCATGGCCGAAAATGGCGGCAGCGTTACTGTTTCCGGCGGTTACATTACGAACAATCGCTATGCCAATTTCTGCGGTAGTAAAGGCGATGGTTGTCATGGTGGCGCTGGGCTTGCCACCAGTAACGGCGCCCATGTCACCATTTCTGGTGGCCAGATTACTGGCAACTATTCCGAGGAAGCTGGCGGCGGCGTTTACGTTACCAGTAAGTTTCAACCAAATATGACATTGCTCAACATTACGGGAGGAAATATTGCCTCTAACGTGAGCCGCCAATCTGAAGGTGCCGGCATCCGAGTGGGCCAGAGGGTTGACGTGATGATTAACGGCCCTAAAGAAAGTAACGGCACTAAAGAAAGTAAAGTCTACATTACCAACAACACTTGCCTGTCTCGCTTCGACTGGGGCGGTGGCGGTATTTTTGTTCAGGGTAGTTCGCAAAACGCGGCTGACGCAGGCAGGCTGTTTGTATACAACTCGTATATAAGCACCAATACCGCTGGTGGCTATGGTGGTGGCGTTGCAGTCTGCCCGACGGGCAAGACGTTGGTAACGAACACCGACGGCACGGCGATCTTTGGCAACACTGACGCTGGAGGCGCCGATTCTTACGATAGTGAAAACAATAACAATGATGGTAACCCCCATCTTTCTGGCGGTGGCGGCGGTAAGACAGAAGACAAGGAAGCCTATTACTCGGCCGATAGTAACGGCTATCATGTTTTTCGTAACAGTGGTCATGCCGATTTCTTCCTCGCGGCGAAAGGTAACACAACGCCGGTCGCAGTGGTAAGCGGCAAGATGCTTGGCGATATAGACGCCAAGTATTCGGGAAGCATTGAGCTAACGAATTGCATTGCCATCCCCGCCAACGGTGCTGCTCAGGTAAAAAATAGCATCGGTCTGTCTTCGGGTGTTGATACCAGGGATAAAACGACGATTGATGCAGTACGGAATAAAGCGACAACTTTCATCACGGGCAACTATTCTTGGGACCATGGTGGCGGCATCATGTCGAATGGCAACTTGTACCTAGGCGAGCCTGCGGATACGTACATCTTACCGAGCCTTAAGTTGAAGGCAACCAAGGTGCTGATAAATCAGCAGGCCAATCAGCAGACCAATCAAAACATGAATTTTCACAAAGGCAAGTTCTCCTTCTCGGTCTACCGTATGGATTCGGATGACGCGACGGAGCCCTATTGGAATGACAAGACATTCAACAGTGGCGGCTGCACCTTGGTCGGAACCGCCAAGAATGATGGGAGCGGTAACATCACCTTTGACCTTGGCGAACAGTACATTAATAAGGCTGTTAAGGCTAATGAGATTACATACTACTTGGTCGAAAATGCTGGCAATGATCCCGGCATCACGTACGATCCCGACATCACGTACGATCCAGCCGTGTACAAGATTGTGGTGAAGGTTCAGGACAACACAACGCAACTCATGAAAGTGCCTAGCAGGAAAAATCCAAACTCGGAGGTTCCTCTTTGCATTCACAACTACAAGATCACAAGCGTGAGTCTGGGAGATTCGCCTAACCCGTTGAAACCGAACGACCAAGGTTATTATTCGATTGTCGGCCCCGACGGGGGAAAGACCTTCACCAACAAGTACACTCGGTACACCTCCAGAGGCTCCTGGACTCCTAAGGCGACTAAGGTCGTTGAGGGTGGTGAGATGAAGGAGTTTACGCTTCAACTTGCGAAAGACAGCAGATTTAGAGTCGAAGACATCGTCGGCACTGCCGTGACCTCTGGCGATAAAAAGAAGCAGACGCTTCCGTTCGTCTTTGATAAGGGGATTGCGTACACGCTCTCTGATATCACGAAGGGTCCCTACACTGCTGGTGACACTACGGGTCGTGGCGCTTCCAAGACCTTCACGTACTACATGCGCGAGAAGGACGATAGCTCGATTTTCTCGCATTACAAGTTTGATCAGTCGGTCTATAGGTTCACGGTTGTGGCAACGGATAACGCCAAAGGAGGAATCGACTGTGCGGTGACCTACAGGAAGGGAACCGTTGACTCCGACGGTACGTGGAAAGCCACCGATACCGATGACCACAAGTTTCCCGACACTACCCCCACCTTCACCAACACCTACTCCACCTCTTTGCCCCTTTCTGGTATGTCGGGC
>CAUASQ010000019.1 GCA_958431945.1 uncultured Collinsella sp.
CCACGGTGGCGGCTTTGGTGGCACCATCCAGGCCTTCGTGCCGCTCGACCTGGTCAACACCTTCATTGCCAAGATGAACGGCTGGCTGGGCGAGGGCTCTGCCCGTCAC
This sequence comes from uncultured Collinsella sp., assembly GCA_958431945.1. Taxonomy (GTDB): domain Bacteria; phylum Actinomycetota; class Coriobacteriia; order Coriobacteriales; family Coriobacteriaceae; genus Collinsella. Next base: position 110 of record CAUASQ010000019.1, read on the forward strand.
TACGCCATCTCTGACAAGGGGGCTTACGCGGCATGGCTGTAATGACTGACGTGCGCGAGGCCGCGCAGAACCTGATCGAGTACGCCATCCACCGATCGATGATCGGCCAGGACGACCGCATCTGGGCATACAACACCATTTTGGAGTGCATCGGCGCTACGGGGCCCGCGCTCGATATGGCCTGGGCGCTCCAGGTTGAGAAACTCTCGCTCTTGCACCCCGATACCCTGCCCGACTTTGACCTTGAAGGCACGCTTGCCGCGCTTTCCGAGGCTGCCGTTGCCAACGGCGCCGCCGAGGACACGGCGTCGGGTCGCGACCGCATCGCCATGCGCATCATGGGCGCGCTCATGCCGAGGCCTTCGGTTGTAAACGAAGAGTTCAACGGACGTATGGGCGTCAACGAGCCTCGCGCCGCAACCGACTGGTTCTACGGCCTGTGCTGCGACGCCGGCTACGTGCGCCGTGCCGCCATCGCGCGCAACATCAAATGGAGCACCCCCACCAACTGGGGCGATCTTGAGATCACTATCAACCTGTCCAAGCCTGAGAAGGACCCGCGCGATATCGCCGCGGCAGGCGCAGCCAGGAACAAGGGCGAGAAGTATCCCGCCTGCCAGCTCTGCATCGAAAACGAGGGCTATCCCGGACGCTCCGCCGCAGCCGACGGCGGCGCTCACCCCGCCCGCCAGAATCTGCGCGTTATCCCCATCCAGCTCGACGGCGAGCGCTGGGGCTTCCAGTACAGCCCGTACGCGTACTTTAACGAGCACTGCATTGCCATGAGCTCCGAGCATCGCCCGATGCACGTAGACCGCAAGGGTCTGACCTGTCTGCTCGACTTTGTCGACCTGTTCCCGCACTACTTTATTGGCTCCAACGCCGACCTGCCCATCGTGGGCGGCTCGATTCTTTCGCACGACCACTTCCAGGGCGGCGCGCATGAGTTCCCCATGATGCATTCCACCGAAGTCTCGCAGTTTAGCGTGCCCGGATTTGACCAGGTCACCGGCACTGTGCTGCAGTGGCCGCTCTCGGTGCTGCGTCTACGCTCGCATGACCGCGCTCAGCTGCTCGACGCTGCCGAGAAGATTATCCTCGCCTGGCGCGAGTGGACCGACGAGTCCGTGGGCGTCATCGCGCACACAGCCGATGGCGTGGCGCACAACACCGTGACGCCCGTCATCCGCCGCGTCGACTCCCGCGGAAATGCCGGCGGCGAAATCTACGAGGCCTACCTGGCGCTTCGCTGCAATATCACGACCGACGAGCATCCGCTGGGTGTGTTCCACCCGCATGCCGAGTACCACCACATTAAAAAGGAGAACATCGGCCTGATCGAGGTCATGGGCCTGGCCATTTTGCCGCCGCGCTTGGTCCCCGAGCTCGGCGCTGTCCGCGAGCACCTACTGGCGGCCAAAGCCGATACCAGCTACGACCTTGCCAGCGCGCTCGAGGGCGACGACCTTTGCCACGGCCACGCCGCATGGGCCGAGGACGTTTTTGCCCGCCGCGCCGACGAGCTTACGGCCGACAACGCCATCGATATCCTGCACGAAGAGGTCGGCGTGGTGTTTAGCCACGTGCTCGACAACGCTGGCGTCTTCAAGTGGGACGAAGCCGGCCGCGCCGCCCAGCAGCGCTTTATCGACTCACTGTAATGATCCCTTGGGGACGGAGGAAAACGAATCATTTCGTCTTCAAGACAACGGCGCCCGCCGGCAACATCGCCGACGGGCGCCGTTTTTTGAGTGTAGTCATTGGGGACGTTCTTAAACGACTGGTCATTAAAGAACGTCCCCGATGACTACCCCAAGGAATGTCCCAGACTGCCGGCAGAAAAGGAACGTCCCTAACTGCCGCATCCGGAGCAAGACAACGCCGCAGGTAGAGGACGGACAGCGAGCGGGCCGCATTTGAGACAAGGTGACGCGAAACGAAAGGGCGCTGACCTTCTGGTCGCGCCCTTGAAGTTGAACGTCAGATTGTCCAAATGCGGCCCGCGCAGCGTCGACCGGTCCGCCGTTCGGTAGAACGGCGGAACCAATAGGTTTGGTAAAACCGCGTAACCCTAAAGCTCCGTTACTTCAACGTTGTTGTAGATCTCTTCCCAGCGGTCCATGACCAGGTGGCCGGTCTTGGGATCCATGGCGTTGAGCTTGCCGCAGGTATTGGCGGTCTTGAGCACCGTGACGTCGTCGGCACCAGCAGCAATGGCATGCGCAAAACCGGCGATGGTCGAGTCACCGGAACCCGTCGCGTTCACAGCCGCAATCGCGGGCGTCTTGGCGCGGAACGCGCGGCCCTCATGGAAGCCCACCGAACCGGCAGCGCCCATCGAAACGACAACCCAGGGAATACCGGCAAAGCGGCCATCGGCGGCGAGCGCCTCGCGCAGGGCATCGACATCATCGGTCGTAAAGGACGTACCCAGCAGGCCGTTAATCTCGGTCAGGTTGGGCTTTACGAGCTCAGGCTTAGCGTCGGACTCAAGCGCGGCCTCCAGCGATGCACCCGAGGTATCGAGCAGCACCTTGGCGCCCGCCTCCTCAGCGATCTTGACGAGCTCGGCATAGTAGCCGGCATCGACGCCGCGCGGCAGCGAGCCCGAAAGCGTCACAACGTCCGCCTTCGCTGCAAGCTCGGCGAACTTGGCCGTAAAGGCCTCGAGCTCGGCCGGGGCGATCTGCGGGCCGCTCTCCAGCAGCTCGGTCTGGTTGCCCTCGTGCAGGATATTCAGGCAGATGCGCGTCTCGCCAGCGATGGGCACAAAGTCGTTCTTGACGCCATCGGCATCCATGAGCCCGGCCATATAGGCACCCATGTGACCGCCAAGCAGGCCAGTCGCGAGCACGTCATCTCCCAGCTGCAGCAGCACACGGCTCACGTTGAGGCCCTTACCGCCAGCAGTCTTTTCGGGCGTCACACGGTTCACGTCGTCGATGATCAACTTGTCGAGCTGATAGCGCGTATCAATCGACGGGTTCATGGTAACGGTCAGAATCATATTGAACTCCTGTTTCCGGGGCACGACACGCGCGGCCCCAAACATACGATAGCTCGTTAAAGGATCTCGATCTCAAAGCCGCGGGTAACGGTCTCCCCCGGCTTGGCCACCAGGCAGCCGCGCTTGTGCTCCAGAATATCGTCCTCGTCGGAGCAGGTGGACAGGCCGCCCCACGGTTCCACGGCCACAAAGTCGCCCTCGGGCTTGCTCCACACAATCAGGTACGGCATATCGGGAAACGTCAGGCGCACGCCCTTGTCCTCGGTTTTCTTGGTCAGCGTAACCACGCGGCTCTCGAGCACGTCAAAGATGGTCTCTGCGAAGTCAAAGAGTTCGTGGGTCAGCGGCAGGTCATGGCCAACCATCGGGTTCTTGCTGCGATGCTCAACATCAATCAAGCCCGTCGAGGGAACGGCAGTACAGAGCTCGGCGGCCTCGCGCTGATCGAAACGAAGCTCGTAGTCGTCATAGGACTCGCCCTCGTCAAGCGGGCACTTAAAGCCAGGGTGACCGCCCACAAAGAACGGCATGTCCTCGGTGCCCTCATTGGTCACCTCGTACGACACGGCCACCTTCTCCGCATCGATCGCGTAACGAGCAACGATCTTAAACGGATACGGGTACTGCTCGAGCAACTCGGCATGGTCGGCAGAGCTTAGGCTCAGCGCGACCATGTTGTCGCCCTGCTCCTCGAGCTTCCACTCCTGTTTGCGAGCAAAGCCGTGACGGGCGAGCTTAACCTCGCGGCCGCCCATGGTCATTGCGCGACCGTCACGAAGGCCGCCGCAGATCGGGAAACAAATGGGTGCCTGGCCCGACCAGACCGCCGGGTCACCCTGCCACAGGTACTCACGGCCGTTGGCCGTAATAGAAGTGAACGATCCGCCAGCCGTGCTCAACGCCACACGAATAGAACCGTTATCAAGAACAAACTCCATAGGAGCCTTCCCTTTCTTACGACAGCCCGCCAAGTCAATAGGGCTGATAGAAAACCGGCCCGCGCCCCATCACAGAAACGCGAGCCGTCAACGGACTAGTTAATTACGCCGGATACCCGCTAATCATGGTATTCGCCGCGGTCCCACTTCTCGAGGAACTCGTCAAAGAAGTGCGGGTCAGCCTGAGCCTCGGCGTCGGCCTTATTGCAGGCATCGATCTTGGCGATCAGGGCATCGTGCTCGGGGGTCTTCTCGTAGGGCTCCTCCAGGAAGGCAAGCATGATATCGGCCATCAGGAACTCGCCGGTGATCTTGCCGCCAAAGCCCACGATGTTGGCGTTGAGCTCGCGACGGGCATACAGGGCAGAGGTCATGTCGCGGACCAAGGCGCAGCGGGCGCCGGGAACCTTGTTGACGGCGTTGGTGATGCCGATGCCGGTACCGCACAGGGCCACGCCAAAGTCGGCCTTGCCGCTGGCAACAGCCTCGCCCACGGCCTTACCGTAGATGGGGTAGTGCGTACGGGTGTGGCTGTAGGTGCCGCAGTCGAGCACCTTGTAGCCAGCCTGCTCCAGGCGGTCGGCCAGATAGATCTTCTCGTCCGTAACGATATGGTCGCAACCGATTGCGATGGTCTTCTTCATCAGAACGTCCTTTCGTCTGAATTCACAAGTTGAGGTAGAAGTTCGAGTTCTCGGTGGCTCTCGTTAGGCCATCTTGTTGAGCATGTCGACACGGATCTGGTGACGGCCGCCGGCGTACTGGGCGCGCAGGAACTCGCGGGCGATTTTCTTGGCGACCTCGGTGCCCACAACGCCCGGGCCCATGGTGACCATGCGCGAGCCGTTGTGCTCGCGGGTCATGTAGGCGGAACGCTCGTCGGAAATGTTGGCGACGACCATGCCCTTTATCTTGACGGCGGCCATATAGGAGCCGACGCCGTACTTATCGAATGCGAAGCCCTGGGAATCCTTGTGCTCCAGCAGGTCCTTGGCAACGGCGGTCGCGGAATCGACAAAGTCCGCGGCAGGGGTCTCGGAATAGTCGACGACCTCGTGACCGTCGGCGATGAGCATCTCCTTGATGGACTCCTTCATCGACATACCGTCGGCATCGGAAGCGATTACAACCCTCATGACATCCTCCTTGAGAGATACGCAGGTGCGTAGTTTCTGTTTGGAAGTGTTGAATCGCGTTCAGGTCCGGGCATCTGAATGTGCGGTTCTTCACTGTTCGTGTTTATTTGAACACATTCGAACATCAACTGCAAGACTTATTTGTTTATCTTTGTTCTTTTTTGAACAAATACCGTTCACGGATGATTGCTGACCGTTTGAACCCGGCGCGGACGTAGCGACCGCGTATTCAACAAACAAAAGGGCGGCCGAGAACGTGTCTCGGCCGCCCTTCTTACGGTTAATCTTCCAAAGAACGCTTTGCCGCCTACTCAGACTGCCTGCCCTTCTTGGCATGCTTGGACGGAGCACTCAGAAAGCGGCCCGTCAAATAGTTCGCGGGACCGGAGATATCAATCCCCAGCAGGGTGTGCCCCAGCCACAAAAACGCCGCGAGCACCAGCAATGGAATCACGCACGAGGTCACGATCATCACGATGACGCCTTCGATAAGGTCGGTCACCTGCTGCACGATCTCGTCGGTCATCTGCTTGGCACCGCTGGTCACCGACGTGACGAGGCCCGAGGCACCGTCGGCAAGCTGCTCGAGCACGCTCTTGGACTCTGCGGACTCGGTCTTTTTCTTGCTTGTTTTGGAGCTATCGCTATCTGCCGCACTCGCAGCGTCGGCCGCCTTTTGCTCGGCCGCCTCGATGCTAACGCGATACGTTTCATCGACCTTCTGCGACACCCATACGCTCGCGGGCACGAGCGCCATGCCGATCACGGCAACCACCAGCACGCGCGTCGCCACACGGCGCAGGACAGTGCTCGTGCTCCAGCGCCCGTGAATGCCGAGCGACACCGCAAAGAGCACCAACGCAAACGGGATTAAGATGCCCAAGCCGACCGACCACAAAATCGTGAGCAAATATTTCTCTAGGTATAGCACGGCAAGCACGATACCAAGGTTGCCTGAAAGCTGCGCGAGCTGCTCGGCAACCGGCGTTCCCGTATCACCCGGCAGCGCGGTAATGCCCGCAGACAGCGCCACGCACGAGGCCGTGAGCGCCAGTACGTTACCTTTCTTTTGATCGATGACCTCGATGGTGGAGTCCCAAGTTTTGGTATCGGCGAAATGCGGACGAGCTACAAAGCCCGACAGCAGCGCCAGTACCACGAGCGCAACGATAAAGCCAATCTGCAGCTTTTTGTTTGCGCACACGACATCGGACAGGCTGGGCTGCAGCTCGGTTACCGTCGTGTGCTCGGTTATCTGGACAGGACGCCCATGAGCCATCTCGTGCGCGTCTCTTTTTTGTATTGACCCGTTGTCCGGCATTTGGATACCTCCTCATTCCGGCCTGTATTGCGGATGGAAGTATACCCACCCAGTAAAAAACCGAACGGGAGGGCGTGCAGAAGCTCCAGGACTGCCCCCCAAGGACTAGTCGTTTAAGAACGTCCCCAATGACTGTCTCGGGATGAGTTGCGGTGGAATAGGGATTGTTTTGCGCCCGTCGGCCCCTATTCAGTCCCTATTTCACCGCAACTTGGAGGAGGACAGAAAAAGCCCTGCCGCGGGTAGCGGCAGAGCTTTTGGAAGGGGACTTGGTTGTGAGGGCCCGTTAGGCGAGCTTGGCCTCGAGCTCGGCGATGCGCTTGTAGGCATCGATGGTAAAGCGGGTCTGCTTCTCCAGGATCATAGTGGTCATGAGAGTGTCCTGAGCGTGAGCCATGATGAAGGTCATCTCCATCTCGCCACCGCCGGCCTCCTGCGAAAGCAGTTTGGTCTGCGTGTCGTGGGCACCGATGAGCGCATCGCTGGCATCCTTGTGCAACTGTTCGGCCTTCTCAAAGTCACCCTCGCGAGCAGCATCGAGCGCTGCAAGCAGATCGGTCTGGGCGTCACCTGCGTATGCGACGATCTCGAATCCAACCATCGAGATTTCTTCTTTGGTTGCCATATTGCGTTCCTTTCACATATGAACCAATGGAGAGCATCGCGTCCGGGCATACGCGCTGCGTTGTGTATGACAGAAACAATAACATTCAAACAAAAAAGAACAGCGCAAAACGTGATTTCGAGCTATGAACGGTCACTTTTCGCCCGTGAACGGTTTTTGAACCAATCTGAACAATATCGAACACAATTAGCGGCAACCCAAACAGACCCGCGCCCTAGCGTACATCGCGCACCGTATCGCCCTCGACGAGGACGCCCGGAAACAGCATGTGCTCCACACCGGGTTCAACGCCCTCGGCGCCGGCAATCTTGTCGACCGCCCACATGCCGACGCGCTTGTTGTCAAAGCGCACCGTAGTCAGGCGACAATCGGGCACGATGTCGCCCAGACTGTCATCAACACCCACCACGCTCACGTCCTCGGGCACACGCCTTCCGCACGACTCGAGCCCGCGAATGCAGCCGTAGGCCATGGCATCGTTGGAAGCATAAATGGCCGTACAGGTCGGATCTTCCGCCAGAGCCTGACCAGCAGCATATCCGCTCTGTGCCGTCCAATCCCCACGGACGAGTCGCGGCGGTTCAATACCATGCGCGCGCAATGTCTCGCGCCAGCCTTCCTCGCGCCGCATGCCCGAAAGCGAGCGCTCGGGACACGAAATAAAGTGCACGGTTTTGTGCCCCCGCCCCAGCAAGTACTCGACCACCTGGCGCGAGCAATCGAACTGGTCGTTATCGACCGTTGAACAGAGCGGGTGCTCCAACATCGTAACGAGCACCGTCTGCATGCCGGGCAGCGGCTCGAAGGTGCCAAAGTCCGCCGGCATGCGATTCATGATCACGACCATGCCGTCTACCGGCAGTGCGCTCATACGCGACGATGCGCTCTCGAGGGTATAGGGATGTCCATCTACTTTAGTGAGGGTGATGGCATAGCCATGTTTGTCGGCCGCGGCGGCAAAGCCCTCCATACGGTCGAGGTTGCCGGTACCGGTAATGTTGAACATGGCGACGCCGACGGTCTTAAACTTGCCACGGCGCAGCGATCGACCGGCAAAATTGGGGCGATACCCCAGCTCGCGCATGGCGGCACGCACGCGTTCCTTGGTCTCGGGGCGCACACTGGGCGAATCGTGCACGGTGCGCGAGACCGTCTGCTCCGAGACGCCCGCGAGGCGCGCCACGTCTTTGACGGATACCGATTTTTTAACAGCGGCCATAGGTCGATCTTTCTATGTCAACGATGCCATTGGTGGCACCCTACGCAGTCAAATGAAACTTCTTCAAGTATATCTAACGCCTCCCCCGCCATACGCTCACCACCCAAAACCTACCGTTCACCGACATTTTTGCTTCCCCGAACGGCTTTTGTCGCCCAAATGTTAACGTTGCCATTGTGCAAACACAGAGCCACCGGGCGGCTCAAACGTTTACGCGTAAGGAATCGACGGTTCGCAGGCACAGGAACCACCGGTTCGCGTCTTTTTTGTGTCACAAAATGGCAACGTCAACATTTTGGCAACCGAACGTCAAAAGTTACCATCGTTGCTAACCCACCGACTCTTAGGAGCATTGCATGGAGCAACTCATCGCCATCATCGAAAAGGGCCAGCCCTTTTTCAACGCGATCGCCCGCAACAAGTACCTCAAGGCGATCCGCGACGGCTTTATCTCCGTCATCCCCATCATCATCTTCTCGTCCATCTTCTGCCTGGTAGCCTCGGTCCCCAACATCTGGGGTTTCTATTGGCCCGATGACATCAACAACGCTCTGTGGAAGTGCTACAACTACTCCATGGGCATCCTGGCCATCGCCTGCGCCGCCACCACGGCCAAGCACTTCGCCGACGCTCAGAACCGCGACCTGCCCAAGAATAACCAGATTAACTTTATCTCATGCATGTGCGCGGCCATCATCGGCTTCTTGCTCCTTTCGAGCGACACGATCGCCACGGACGCCGCCAGCGGTTTCAACACCACCTACCTTGGTTCCAAGGGTCTGCTGACCGCTTTCATCGCTGCGTTTGCGACCGGCATCATCTACAAGTTCTTCATTAAGCGCAACATCACCGTCAAGATGCCCGAGCAGGTTCCGCCCAACATCTCGCAGACCTTCAAGGACATCATCCCCTTCTCCGTCTGCATCACCGTCTTTTGGGTTTTTGACATCGTCTTCCGCGCTGCTTTTGGCTTCTGCTTTGCCCAGGGCGTCATCCAGGTGTTCCAGCCCCTGTTCACCGCTGCCGACGGCTATATCGGCCTCGCTGTGATTTACGGCGCCATGAGCCTCTTCTGGTTCGTCGGCGTCCACGGCCCCTCGATCGTCGAGCCCGCCATCGCCGCCGCTCTCGTTGCCAACATGACCGACAACCTGGCTGCGTTCCAGGCTGGCCAGCACGCTTCCGCTGTCCTGACCCAGGGTGCCCAGTACTTCGTCGTCTGCATGGGCGGCACCGGCGCCACGCTCGTCCTGGTCTTTATGTTCTGCTTCCTGGCCAAGTCTCAGGAGATGCGCGCCGTCGGTAAGGCCGCCATCGTCCCCGTCTGCTTTGCCGTCAACGAGCCGCTGCTGTTCGCCGCACCCATCGTGCTCAATCCCGTCTTCTTTGTCCCGTTTGTCTTTGCCCCGATCGCCAACATCTGGATCCTCAAGATCTTTATCGACTTCTTGGGCATGAACGGCTTTATGTACACCCTGCCTTGGACCGTCCCCGGCCCCATCGGCACCATCATGGGCCTGGGCTTCCAGCCGCTCGCCTTTGTGATGCTCGCCCTTATCCTGGTCGTCGACTTCGTTCTGTACTATCCGTTCTTCCGTGCCTATGACGCCCAGAAGTGCGCCGAGGAGGCCGAGATTTCCGAGGAGGAGCTCGCCGCCAAGAACGCCGAGAAGGCCGCCAAGCTCAACGATGCCTTCCAGGGCAAGGCTGACGCCAAGAGCGTTGCCGCCGGCGCTGCTGCCGAGGCCGTGAAGTCCGACGCGCCCGCCGCCACCGAGGCTACGGCCGCCAGCGACCTCAACGGCAAGCGTGTGCTCGTGCTCTGCCAGGGCGGCGGAACCTCGGGCCTGCTCGCCAACGCGCTGGCCAAGGCCGCCAAGGAGCGCGGCATCAATCTTGAGACCGCTGCCGAGGCCTATGGCAACCACGTTGACATGCTCCCCGACTTTGACCTGGTCGTCCTGGCCCCGCAGGCCGCAAGCTACCTGGCCGACCTGCAGAAGGACTGCGAGCGCGTGGGCAACAAATGCGTCGCCTGCCGCGGTAAGCAGTACATCGAGCTCTCCCAGAACGGCGACAAGTCTCTCGCCTTCGTGAGTGAACAGCTTTCGAAGTAAGTAACGCCCAGGGCCAGCCGACCATCCACAGCCGGCTGGCCCTTCGATCTAGACGATTGGATCATTATGTCCGTTAATCCTGCTGGCGTAACCAACCCGCCTGCGCAGTTTCCCGAGGACTTTGTCTTTGGCGGCGCCACCGCTGCCTACCAGGTAGAGGGCGAGACCCGCACTCACGGTAAGGGCAAGGTTGCCTGGGACGACTTCCTGGAGGCCCAGGGGCGCTTCTCCCCCGATCCCGCTTCGGACTTCTACAACCAGTACCCCGTCGATTTGGAGCTGTGCGAGGAGTTTGGCATCAACGGCATTCGCCTCTCTATCGCCTGGAGCCGCATCTTCCCCAACGGCACCGGCGAGATCAACCCCGAGGGTGTCCAGTTCTACCACGATCTCTTCGCCGAGTGCCACAAGCACCACGTTGAGCCGTTCGTCACGCTGCACCACTTTGACACGCCGCTGACTCTCTTTGAGAAGGGCGACTTCCTCAACCGCGAGACCATCGATGCCTTTGTGGACTTTGCCACCTTCTGCTTTAAGGAGTACGCCGACCAGGTAACCTACTGGTTCACCTTTAACGAGATTTGGGCCGACGCCTCCAACACCTACATCGAGGGCACCTTCCCCGGTGGCGTCAAAGCTCATCTGGCCGAGGCCTTCCAGTGCGAGCACAACATGATGCTCGCCCACGCCAAGGCCGTGCTGGCTTTCCACAACGGCGGTTTTAAGGGCAAAATCGGCGTCATTCAGTCGCTGGAGTTTAAGTATCCGCTCAACGAGAACGACCCCGCCGACATCAAGGCCGCCAACAACGAGCACGTGCTGCAGAACCAGTTTCTGCTCGACGCCACCTTCCGCGGCGACTATGCCCCCGACACCCTCGAGTGCGCCAACCGCCTGGCTGCCGTCTCGGGCGGCACCATCGAGATCCTAGACAAGGATCTCGAAATCATGCGCGAGGCCGCGCTCTACAACGACTACCTGGGCGTTAACAACTACCAGTGCCGCTTCTTGAAGGCTTACGACGGCGAGAACGACCTGCACCACAACGGTACGGGTGAGAAGGGCACCGGCCGCTGGCGCGTTAAGGGCATTGGCGAGCATGTGAACAAGCCTGGCATCCCCACCACCGACTGGGACTGGATCATCTATCCCGAGGGCCTGTTCGATCTGCTCGTCTACATTAAGCAGCGCTACCCCAACTACAAGCAAATCTTCATCACCGAGAACGGCATGGGCTACAAGGACCCCTACAAGGACGGTTTTGTGGACGACCAGCCGCGCATCGACTACATCGAGCAGCACCTGCGCTGGTTGCTCAAGGCCATGGAGGTGGGCGTCAACGTGGGTGGCTACTTCCTGTGGAGCCTGCAGGATCAGTTCTCCTGGACCAATGGTTACAACAAGCGTTACGGCTTCTTCTACGTTGACTTTGAAACCCAGAAGCGCACGCCCAAGGCAAGCGCCTACTGGTATAAGCACGTGGCGCAGACCCGTCGTCTGGACTAGTGACTGGCGGGGTTGCCCGCTCACACAACCTGTCCCCATTTCTCAGCCGGGGGGCGGCACGTCACACGGCGCGCCGCCCCCCGGCCTTTTTGTGCAGGTCGGAAGCCGTTTGTCTCAATCTGTAACATCTAGCCGAGTTTTTGGGTCCTAGCTGTTACAGATTGAGACGAACAGGATTGCTCTTTCCGAAGAATCTAAATCTGTAACACGTAGCCCGCTTTTGACCGTCTACCTGTTACAAATCGAGACAGACGGAGTAGGACCTAACCCCGTATGTCCCTAACAGTCGAGCGTTCGACCAGCGTGCTCGGCACATGAATCGCCTCGATAGACGAGCTCTCTCCAATCGCCGCCTCAAACGCAAGCTTACCGACACCGCGCAAATCAAATCGCAGCGTCGTCAGCCGATTGTGAGGAACAAGTCCCTCGAGTGCGTCGTCGATACCAACCACGCTCACGTCGTCGGGCACGGACAGGCCCGCGTTCTCGAGCGCGGCGATAACGCCCAGCGCCATCTGGTCATTTGCCGCAAGCACGGCAGTCGGCGTCTGCGACCCGCCGGCAAGCACCTCGGCCGCAATCCGCTCGCCCATGGCGTACCCACTGTCCGCACTCCAATCGCCACGCAGCATCGGAGCGGCATCGACATGAGCACGACCCAGCGTATCGCGCCAACCGGCCTCACGAAAACGCGAGGAAATCGAGTTTTCCGGACCCGCCACAAACCGCATATTCGAGTGACCATGTTCCAGCAGATAATTGGTCAACAGCTCGCACGAACCATACTGGTCGGAGTCGATCGTCGTGCAGCGCGGATGCGCATACATGGACAGGATGACCGTTCGCACTCCCGGCTGGGGAACAAACTCCTCAAAATCGGGAGCCATGCGGTTCATGTTGAGAATCATGCCGTCGACGGGTCGCTCGACCATGCGGCGCGAGGCATCGGCAAGTGCATAGGGCTTGTCGCCGCCCATCTCGATCATAGTGACGGCAAAATCATGCTCGCGCGCCGCTTGCATGATACCCTCGAGCGTCGCCAGGTTACCGACACGTGTGATGTTGTACATGCACAGGCCAATAGAACGATACGACCCGCCGCGCAACGCCGCTCCAGCAAAATTGGGACGAAAGCCCAGCTCTTCCATGGCGGCCAGCACACGCTTGCGCGTCTTTTCCGTCACGTTGGGCATACCGTTGACCACGCGAGACACAGTCTGGCGGCTCACGCCAGCGAGCGCCGCAACCTCTGCCGCGCTCGCCGAACGACCATTCCTTGTCTGCTGATCCATGCCTTCCACGCTAACCTGCTTCCCAACTATTCCCCGCGCCCATGGCGCATCGTACATACATTGATAACGTGCTCATGATACCCGAGCCATATACCACAACATGAAAACTTCTGTCAATCAAAACCGCTTACCGAACAAATACAACCGTTCGCAGCTGTTTGAAGTTGTTTTGTTTCTATACATCCCAGCCGGATGTTAACGTGCTCATTGTCAAATGTTCACGTGCTCATTTTGGTTCTAATCATTTTAAGATAGTGTTTATCGGGCTTTTTCACCGCTGAACGCTAACCAGGGAGCCTCCTGAGCGCAAACGCACAATATCGAACAGCGAGACGAGAGGATGTATGCATATGTCTTTGCTAAACCGCGTACAGCAGCTGCCGAAGGGCTTTGTTTGGGGCGCCGCAACCGCCGCGTACCAAACGGAAGGTTCCACGAAGGTGGCAGGCAAGGGTAAGACCATGTGGGACGATTACCTTGTCGCCCAGGGTCGCTTTTTGCCCGACCCGGCCAGTGATTTCTACAACCGCTACGAGGAGGATATCCGCCTTTCTGCCGAGCATGGACTCAACGCCATTCGTGTGTCCATCGCCTGGACCCGCATCTTCCCCAACGGCGACGATGCCGAACCCCTCGCCGAGGGCGTTAAGCACTACCACGAGCTGTTCGCCTGCTGCAAAAAGTATGGCGTCGAGCCCTATGTGTCCCTGCATCACTTTGACTCCCCCGCCGCCCTGTTCAACCAGGGCGACTGGCTCAACCGCAAGACCGTCGACGCCTATGTGCGCTATGCCGAGTTCTGCTTCCGCGAGTTCCGCGAGGTCAAGAATTGGTTCACCATCAACGAGCTCATCAGCCTCTCGCACTCCCAATACATCCAAGGCAACTTCCCGCCCAACCATCACTTTGATGTGACGAGCGGCATCCAGAGCCAGCACAACGAGCTCGTTGCCCACGCCCGCGCCGTCAACCTGTATAAGGATCTTGACGAGACCGAGCACCTGGGCGGACGCATTGGCATGGTCAACGTCCTGACGCCGGCATATCCTGCCACCGACTCGCCCGCCGACCAGCACGCCGCCGACCTGTACAACGCCTTCTACACCGACTTCATCATGGACGGCGCCTTCCTGGGTCACTACTCCGCGCGCACCCTCTCACTCATCAACGAGATTCTGCGTGCCAACAACGCCACACTTACGGTTGAGGACAGCGACATGGAGGAGCTCGCCAAGGCGGCGCCCCGCAACGATATGTTCGGCCTCAACTACTATCAGTCGGCGTTTATCGCCGCCTACGATGGCGAGTCCACCAACAGCTTTAACGGCACCGGAGACAAGGGCACCTCGTGCTTTAAGTTTAAGGGCGTCGGGCAGCAGGTCGATATGCCGGGTATCCCCACCACCGACTGGGATTGGCTCATCTACCCGCAAGGCCTCTACGACACGCTCAAGCACATCAGCGCCACCTATCCCAACCTCCCCGTCATCTATATCACCGAAAACGGCCTGGGCCACAAGGACCCCAAGCCCGACGCAAACGGCATCGTCGCCGATCCCGAGCGCATCGACTTTGTCGACCAGCACATGGAGAAGGTGCTCCAGGCGCGCGCCGAGGGCGTCGACGTCCAGGGCTACTTTATCTGGAGCCTGCAGGACCAGTTCTCGTGGGCCAATGGCTATAACAAGCGCTACGGCCTGTTCTACATCGACTTCGACACGCAAAAACGCTACATCAAGCAGTCGGCACTCTGGTACAAGGAGCTCGCCGACACTATGGCGGACGCGCAGTAGCGCATCGCCTCGCTTTCCCCCGAGAAGGGAGCGGCCCTATGCGATACAAACCCAGCCGCTCCCCTCTCTCCCCCTGGGACCGACCCCGCCTGCACCCGGGCTTTTAGCAAGCGGGAGACCATATAGGTTTTCAACGTCCATGCCATTAAGATTTCATGCAAAGAGGAGCGTGAACTATGGAATCGATCGTTAAGTTCTTGGAGAAAGGTCAGCCGTACTTCGACAAGGTCTCTAAGAACATCTACCTTCAGGCCATTAAAGACGGCTTTTTGGCAGCAATGCCCATCATCCTGTCTTCTTCTGTCTTCCTGCTTATTTCGACCCTGCCGGGCGTTGTCGCCACGGTCGGCGGCTTTACGCTGCCCGACTGGTGGAACGTCGACGTCGTGAACTTCTGCAACAAGGTTTACAACTTCACGATGGGCGTCGTGGGCATCATGGTCGCCGGCACCACCGCAAGCGCGCTGACCGGCTCCAAGAACCGCCGCATGCCTGCCGGCAAGGCCATCAACGCCACGAGCACCATGGTCGCCGCCATGTGCGCTATGCTCATCTTGGCCGTTACCCAGACGAGTGCCAAGATCGACGGCGCCGATGTCTCGGTGTTCTTTACCGACAACATGGGCACCAAGGGCCTGCTGAGCTCCTTTGTCGCCGCATTTGCCACGGTCAACATCTATGCCTTCTGCATTAAGCGAGACATCACCATCAAGCTGCCCAAAGAAGTCCCCGGCGCCATCGCCCAGAACTTCCGCGACATCTTCGCCTTCAGCTTCTCCATCCTGTTTGTCGCCGTCATCGACGTTATCTGCCGCACCTGCTTGGCCGTCCCGTTTGCCAACGTCATCTCCACGCTGGTGAGCCCGCTGTTCGCCGCTGCCGATTCCTACGCCGGCCTCGCCCTCATCTGGTTCATGATCCCGCTGTTCTGGTTCATGGGCATCCACGGCCCCTCGGTCGTTAAGCCTGCCCTCAACGCCGCGCTGTTTGGCAACATCACCACCAACCTCGCCACGCTGCAGGCCGGCGGTCACCCCGCCCTCGCCCTGACCGAAAACTTCGGTAACTACATCGGCGAACTCGGCGGCACCGGCGCCACGTTCATTGTCCCGATCATCTTCCTGCTCTTTATGCGCTCCAAGCAGCTCAAGGCCGTCGGCAAAGCCTCTGTCGTGCCCGTGATGTTCGCCGTCAACGAGCCGCTGCTGTTCGCCGCGCCCATCATCCTCAACCCGTACTTCCTGATCCCGTTCCTGTTTGCCCCCGTGGCCAACGTCCTCATTGGTAAGTTCTTCATCGACTTTTTGGGCATGAACGGCTTTATCTATGCCATGCCGTGGGCACTCCCCGGACCGATCGGCACCTTCATCGACACCAACTTCCAGCCGATCTCTCTGGTCCTGGTTGTCGTCCTGCTGGTCGTTGACTTCTTGATCTACTACCCGTTCTGCAAGGCCTACGACAACGTCCTGTGCAAGCAGGAGGCCGAGACCCTGGCCGAAGAAGAGGCCGAGGAGACCAAGGCCGTCAAGACCGCTGCCGCCCCCGCCGTTGAGGCTCCTGTTGTCGAGACCGCTTCTGCCACTGAGGCCTCCGCAGCTCCGTCCGCCCTTAAGGGCAAGGATCTGAGGGTTCTGGTTCTGTGCGCTGGCGCCGGCACCTCTGCACTGCTCGCCAACGCGCTTAAGGAAGGCGCCGACGAGCTGGGCATCGACATTACCGCCAACGCCGGTGCCTACGGCAGCCACTACGCCATCATGGACCAGTACAACGTCATCGTCCTGGCTCCGCAGGTTCGCACCTATTACAACGAGATGAAGGCCGACACCGACCGCCTGGGCATCACGCTGCTGTCGCCCAAGGGCAAACAGTACATCGACCTCACTAAGGATCCCAAGGGTGCCGTCGCCTGGATCGAGGAAAACCTCGAGGCATAAGACGCTGACACCACCTGCCGCTTGCAGACAATAAATGGCCCGTGCATCGATGTGTGATGCGCGGGCCATTTTGTTTAGACCGCACCCGTCCTCCTGTTCATCTCAATCTGCAACATCTAGCCGAGTTTTTCGGTCCTAGCTGTTACAGATCGAGATGAACGCACAGGCCAAGCCGAAAATCTCAATCTGTAACATGTAGACCACTTTTGACCGTCTAGTTGTTACAGATCGAGACAAACGGAATAGGCCGAGCACGTCTACGCCCGCAAGTCCTTTACGCTGGAACGCTCGACCAACACGCCCGAGACGAGCGTACGGCTTCTGGAGCCCGGAGCTTCCAGACCTGCGACGACCTCGTTAAGCGCACGGACGCCCAGCTCACGGTGGCGAAACTTCACCGACGTCAGAATCGAGTTGGGAATTGTCTTGTAAAGCTCGTCATCAAAGCCGATCACGGACACGTCGTCGGGCACACTGAGCCCTTTGTCACGTAGAGCCATCATCACGCCGTTTGCCATGCAGTCGTTAGCAGCGAGGACCGCCGTGCAATCGGGTTTATCGGCAAGCACAAGGCCTGCGGCATAGCCACTATCCGCATTCCAATCGCCTTGCAGAGGCTCGGGCGGCTCAATGCCACGCGTCTCGAGTGCCGCACGCCAACCTTTCATACGGCACTGGCTCGACAGCGACTCTTTCTTACCAGAGACGAAGTACACATTCTTGTGTCCGCGATTCAAGAAGTACTCGCATGCCATGCGCGCGCCGCCCTCTTGGTCGTCACTGACGGTAGAGCAGGTAGGATGTTCCATCGACGTGATAATCACCGTCTTGAGGTCTTTCGGCGCCTCAAAGGTATCAAAGTCATCGACCATCTGGCGCAGGTTGAAAATCATGCCGTCGACGGGAAGCTGCGACATCCTACGTGCCGCTTCGGCAAGGGTCATCTTCTCCCCCGCCCGCTTTTTAATCATCGTGAGCGCAAAGCCTCGCTCTGCGGCGGCATCGGCGATACCGTCAATCATGTCCACGTTGCCGCCCGACAAGTGGAACAGCACCACGCCGATGCACCCGTAACGGCCCAACTTGAGTGAACGCGCGGCAAAGTTCGCCCGGAACTCAAGCGCTTCCATGGCAGCATGGACCCTATCGCGCGTCGACTCACGCACGCTATCGGGCTCGTTGATCACACGCGAAACCGTCTTGAGAGAAACACCCGCGGCAATCGCCACATCATTCATTGAGACATTTTTCTTGTCCATCGTTGTCACTGCTTCTCCACTCGATTCTCTATCACTTGTTTTTTGCGTTCTAGCATACACCACCTGCCTGACTGATAAATCAACCGTTTACCGAACAATATCGACCACTCACCCGTATATCCTTGTTGCTCTTCCAAAAATGTCTTACGTTGTCATTAACGGAATGACAACGTTGTCATTCCGCAATGCCTTCCTTAAGCAGGAAGGTTTCCGGGCAGTCCTGACCATCCATCGAC